>NZ_JBGOOM010000013.1:74971-83771 GCF_041439575.1 Vibrio sp. 5S239
GGCGACATCGATATCAGCTTCGATATCTCTGATGGCTCCAATACCGTTCAAGCTTCTGCAGACCTAACCGTTAACCCAGTAAATGACCTGCCAGTACCTCAAGATCAACAGTTCAGTATTGCAGAAGACGGTACTTTACTGTTCACAGACGCGGATCTGCTTACAGGCGCGACAGACGTTGAAGGTGATAACCTGACGGTTGAGGGCATCACCTATGAAGGCACTGATGGCGTATTGACTGACTTGGGTGAGGGATCATATAGCTTTGCGCCAAACGAAAACTTCAATGGTGATGTGAGCTTTAGCTTCGATGTGTCAGACGGTACTGATACCGTGTCTGCAAACATTGATGTTAGCGTGACTCCTGAGAACGATCCGCCTGTTGCGGGCTCAACGTCTTACACGGTGAATGAAGACAACTCGATTACCATTTCTGATGCACAACTATTGGCAACATCTTCAGATATTGAAGGTGATGTATCGATAGATAGCGTGACTTACTCTGGTAGTGATGGTGTCCTCGAAATCAATGGTAACGGCACTTACACCTTCTCGCCAAATGAGAACTTCAGCGGTGAAATTGCACTGGATGTGGTTGTTGCTGATGAAGATGGCACGACGGACGCGACGACCGCGGGTATCAATGTTCTTGAAGTGAACGATCCGCCGGTTGCAGGCCCAACGTCTTACACCATTGATGAAGACTCAGTACTGACTTTCAGTGAGTCACAAGTGCTACTGAATGCTTCTGATGTAGAAGGGGATGTTGAGCTTGTTGGTATTAACTACAACGGCCCTGACGGTATCTTCTCGGTAAATGGTGACGGCACTTGTAGCTTCGCACCGAATGAGAACTTTAATGGCCAAGTTCAGCTTGATGTCACCATCCGTGATGAAGACGGTGCAGAAGTTGAAACCGTCATCAATGTTGACGTACTGCCAATCAATGATGTACCAGTATCCGATGATTTGGCTTACAACGTTAACGAAGATGGTTCAATCACACTGAGCCAAGATCAGCTGTTGTCTCAAGCGTCTGATGTTGAGGGTGAAGACCTAGCCGCGAGCGACTTAACGGTAGATGGTAACGCAACAGTAACCGCCAATGATGATGGTAGCTTTACCATCGTTCCAGATGCGAACTTCAATGGTGACATTGATATTCAATTCAACATCACTGATGGTACTGACACGGTTCAAGCAACCGCCGATCTTACTGTTAACCCAGTTAATGACTTGCCGGTTCCTCAAGACCAACAATTCAGTATTGCAGAAGACGGTACGCTTCAATTTACAGATGCCGACCTACTTACCGGTGCCTCCGATATTGATGGCGATGACTTAACCGTTGAAGGTATTAGCTATACAGGTGGTGATGGCGTACTGACCGACCACGGTGATGGTACTTATACCTTTGCGCCAAATGAAAACTTCAATGGCGATGTGAACTTCAGTTTCGATGTGTCTGATGGCACAGATACAGTCAGCGCTAACATTGATGTGAGTGTGACTCCTGAGAACGATCCGCCAGTTGCGGGTTCAACCTCATACATGGTCAATGAAGACAATGCCATCACAATTTCTGATGAACAACTGCTAGCAAACTCTTCTGACGTTGAAGGTGCCGTGTCGGTTGACAGCGTAACTTACAGCGGCACAGATGGTGTGTTCCAAGATAATGGTGACGGCAGTTACACCTTCCTTCCTAATGAAAACTTCAGTGGTGATATCAGCCTTGACGTTATTGTTGCCGATGAAGACGGTTCGATTGATGAAACCACTGCGGGCATCACCGTTCTAGAAGTGAATGATCCTCCCGTTGCGGGTCCAACGTCATACACCATTGACGAAGATTCGGTTCTGACGTTCAGTGAATCTCAGATTCTTGTCAATGCTTCGGATATCGAAGGCGAGGTAGAGCTCGTTGGCATTAACTACGATGGCTCGGACGGTATCTTTACTGTAAATGGTGATGGTACATGCAGCTTTGCACCCAACGAAAACTTCAATGGTCAGGTTCAACTGGGTGTGACCATTCAAGATGAAGATGGCGCAACGGTTGAAACACACATTAACGTTGATGTATTGCCAATCAATGATGCGCCAGTATCGGGCGATTTGGCTTACACCATCAATGAAGATAGCTCCATCACGCTAAGCCAAGAGCAATTGCTAGCACGAGCAGGTGATATCGATAGCGACAATATAGAAGCTATCAATCTATCTACTGATGAAAATGCGACCATCCAACACAATGATGATGGCAGCTACACCATTACACCTAACGCCGACTACAACGGTGACCTAGATCTGAACTTCGATATCGTCGATAACGATGGTGGTGAGGTTCAAGTTGGTCTTGATATCACAGTGAACCCGTTAAATGACTTGCCACAAGCGCAAGATCAACAGTTCACGATTGAAGAAGACGGTACGTTACTCTTTACCGATGCTGACCTACTTGCAGGCGCGTCAGATATTGATGGTGATGAACTGTCGATTGAAAACGTGCTCTACACAGGTGCAGATGGTGTTCTTAGCGATAATGGCGACGGCACATACAGCTTTGCACCAAACGAGAACTTCAATGGCGATGTTCAATTCTCATTCGATGTCTCTGACGGTACTGATTCAACATCAGCTGTTATTGATGTCAGCGTTACGCCTGAGAATGATCCGCCGGTAGCGGGATCGACATCTTACACAGTTCAAGAAGATGGCCAAATCACGATCAGTGACGAGCAACTATTGGCAAACTCTTCCGATGTAGAAGGCGATGTATCACTGTCAGGAGTATCGTACTCCGGTGATGACGGCTCTTTTGTTGATAATGGCAATGGTACTTACACCTTTACGCCAAATGAAAACTTCGATGGTGATATTTCACTAGATGTTGTTGTCGTTGACGAAGACGGTGCAACCGCAACCACAACCGCTGGCATCGATGTTATCGCTGTGAATGACGGACCTGAAACGTCTGGCATTCAGGCAGAGGTAGACGAAGATAACTCCATCACTATTACTCAAGAGCAGTTGCTTGCAAACGCAACCGACATTGAAGGTGATGATTTAACGGCATCTAACCTACAAACCAACGATCCAGACGCGATAATTGTTGCGAATGACGATGGTTCATTCACCATCACGCACACAGAAAACTTCAATGGCGAGTTGGACTTCACATACAGCATCAGTGATGGTGAGAATGAAGTTCTGACTACACTCGACCTAACGGTTAATCCAGTTAATGATGCGCCAGAAGCGGGCGAAGAGATCTTCATCCAAGCGCAAGAAGATCAAACGGTTGGTGTGACGCTTCGTGAAGAACCTGCACTACGTTTAGACCAAGCGCCAGAAAACGGCATCATTGAAGCGAATGTGAATGACGAATGGGTGGTACTGGAAGTAGGACAAGAGGTACCAGCTGACACAGAAGTACGCTTTGTTCCAAGTGAAGGCGCGTTAGCTGAGGGCACACATACCACGCAAATTGGTACCTTCGATGATAATGCGAGCGTAGACGACTGGGGCACAGAAGTGGACCCATATACTCGTGAATTCTCGGATGGCGACTTAACGGTCACGGTTCAAAGTAATGATGAGCCTCTTGGTGCATGGAATGGCAATACCCACATTGGTCATGGGATCGGTGATACCGACCGTCAAGGCCTAAGTGGTGATGAGAAATTGACTGTTTCGGTTGAAGGTCAAGACATCAACGAAATCAGCTTCCACTTAGATGGTTTGGGTGGCTGGTTCATGGAAGAGTCGCGTCACTTTACTGAAGTAGAAATTCGCGCTTTCAATGATGATGGCGAGTTAATCGACTCGATGACTTATCACAAAGAAGATCGCAGTAATTACGAAACGGATTATACCCTGACCACAAGTGAGCCAGTGTCTTACTTTGAGCTCGGTACAGTACAAGGCAATGGTACTTACGTGGTTCAAAACATGACAGTGTCACAAACTTGTCCTGATGAGGCTGTGTTTACTTCGATTGGCGTAGACGGCTCTGAAATCACGGAAACGGTTGAGTTGAACATCCATGCCGGTGACAGCGAAATCGAGCTAACGGCTGATCTTCCGAATATCACGGTTGACACTGAAGGTTCTGCTCAGTTTGCTTCTGTTGTGATTACCGAAGAGCAGCTACTGGCACAGGCATCAGACATTGATGGCGATGATCTTGATATTCAAAACCTTGAGCTGGTGGGTGAAAACTCAGAGCATGCAACACTCACCGATAATGGTGATGGCACTTGGACAGTAACACCAGGTGAAAACTTTCATGGTGAAATCGAACTTGGTTACCAAGTTACCGATGGTGAGCTTACAGACAGCAACATCATCAACATCAACTTCGAATCAGTAAATGATGCGCCAATCGTTTCTGGCCCAATTGTCCTATCGACAGACGAAGATCAAGGTATCACGTTCAGTGCTGATGATTTACTGGTGAACACCACAGACGTTGAAGGCGATGCGCTGTCTATTTCTGACATCACTTACGGTGGTGATGATGGTGACCTAATCGACAACGGCGATGGTACATTTACCTTCATGCCGAATGAAAACTTCAATGGTGAAATCGACATCGACTACAAAGTCTTCGATGGCACCGATGAAGTGGCAACGCACCTAGACCTAACGGTTGTGCCGGTCAATGATGTGCCGGTTCCGGGCGAACCATTACACACCCAAATGCTTGAAAACGGCTCGATGATCATCGAAGCGAAAGATCTATTGTCTGGTGCTACCGATGTCGATGGCGACATTCTTCATGTCGAAAACCTATTACTTGCAGACCAAACGCAAGGTACGCTGACGGATAATGGCGACAACACATTCACTTTCGAACCTACAGAGAACTTCTCTGGTGAAGTGAATCTGACCTTCGATATCAGTGATGGTCAAGCAAGTGCACCAAGCACTGCTACAGTCGACGTTGAAATTGTCAACGAAGGCCCTGAAGTTAGCGGTCCAGTTGAAGCGGCTGTTGATGAAGATGGTTCAATTACCATTACGCAAGAAGACTTGTTAGCGAACGCAACGGATATCGATGGTGATAACCTTCAAGCGGTTAACTTAGCGACCAATGATCCCAATGCCGTTATCGCAGAAAACTCAGACGGTAGCTTCACCATCACACCAAGTGCTGACTTCTTTGGTGAGATTGAGTTTACCTACGATGTTACTGACGCAATTGAGACTGTCGCAGCCGACCTTAACCTAACCGTGAATCCAATCAATGATGCTCCAGATGTGCCGGACATGTCTTTCACTACGGAAGACGGTCAAGCCATTACCATTACCGAAGCTGAACTATTGGCACAAGCGACAGACGTTGAAGGTGATGAACTGTCAGTTGTGAATGTGACGAGCGCAAGCGACACGGTAGAAGTCACAGACAACGGCGATGGAACATACACATTAACACCAGAGCAGGGCTTCTTCGGTAACGTTGACTTAGCGTTTGACGTTAGCGATGGCACTGATGTGGTTGCCGCAAACATCGACCTGAAAGTTGAGTTCGTCAATGATGCGCCAGAAGCAACTCCAATGGTTGCGGATGTCGACGAAGATGGTTCAATTTTGGTTACACAAGAGATGTTGTTGGAGAACGCGAGTGACCAAGATGGCGATGAGCTGTTTGCTACTTCGCTTGAAACCAATGATCCAAATGCCAGCATTGTAGACAATGGTGATGGCACGTACACAGTGACACCTTCTGAAAACTTCAACGGTGATATTGCATTCACTTATGAGGTGAGCGACGGTGAGCTGAGCACGTCTAATGATATGACATTGACCGTGAATCCGGTGAATGACATTCCAATTGTTGCCCCAGGCATGTACCACATTGAAGAGGATGGCAGCATCCTGTTCACTCAAGAGGATCTGTTGAGCGGTGCGATTGATATTGATGGCGACGACCTCAGCGTTACTAGCATCAATTACTCTGGCGATGAAGGCACAATCACCGATAACGGTGATGGCACGTTCAGCTTTGTTCCGGAAGAGCACTTCAGTGGTGATCTGCAGTTCAGCTTTACGGTTACAGACGGTACGGATGAAGTTGAACAAGACATTAATGTTCACATTGAAGCCGTAGCTGATGCGCCTGACTTAGTTATCACTGATGGAGATGGTGTTAACGTTGATGATGAAGCTATTCTGGTTGAGCCAGGCGGTATTGTTGAACTTAACATTGCTGCGGCACTTGTCGACCAAGACTTGTCTGAAACACTCACTGTAACGGTAGATGGTGTGCCAGAAGGCTCGGTTATCCAATACGATAACGAAGGCGTTCTGAATGACCAAGAAAACGGTATCACCAGTTACAACGATACTGAAATCACAGTAACGTTTGAAGGCGAAACCGCAGGCTACCAAAACGCAGCCGGTTACTACAAAGTTGATGAAGATGGAAACATCACAGGTGTTGAAGTTGTTTACGAAAACGCATCACAAGTTGGTGGTGGCGGTGACCTTGTCCCAGGGCAAGATCAATTCAGCTTCCAAGTTGCAGAAGGTGAAAGCTTCAACCTGTTCTTGATTCCAAACGGACATCAGCACAACGACTTTAACGCGATGCAAGAAGGTCAGTATGAGTTCCGTGCTGAAGATGGTTCGCCAGCAAACATGGATACAGTAGATCCTCAGCTTATCTTTATTGGTGCCGATGGAACAGAAACTGTCGTTCAAGGTGAGAATGGTGATGCGATCTTCCATGGCGGTTCAAGCTCTCAGTTAAACCAAGATGGCCTCGAACATACTCGCACGACGGTCAATGAAGGTGGCGAGCTAGTCTATGGGTTTGAAGATCTTTATGGCGGCGGTGATGCTGACTATGCCGATTTCAACTTCACAATCGATGTGGGTGAAGTGAATAGCCAAATCTACAGCGGTGAAGTGACGGTTGGCCCTGATGGTACGGTGAACTTACCAACAACGGCTATCGAAAATTCACTACAAATCCAGTTACCAGAAGACTTTAACGAACAGCTTGAAGTTCATGTAACGGCAACCGCAACAGAGCTATCGAATGATGATTCTGAAACGGTTTCTCAAACCATCTACATTAACGCGACAGGCGCGCACATTGAGCACGCACCTGAAGCACTGCCTGTTGCTGCAACAGTAGAAGAAGATGGTTCTATCACCATTACGCAAGAAGACTTGTTAGCCAATGCTCGTGATCTCGATGGCGACCAGCTGACGGCTCTGAATTTAGCAACCGATGATGAGAGCGTTACGATTACCGATAACGGTGATGGTACGTACACATTAACGCCAGATACTGATTTCAATGGCGATGTTAGCTTTACGTTTGATGTGTCTGATGGTGATGATGTTGTTTCTACCAACCTAGAGTTAACGGTTTCACCAGTGAACGATGGTCCAGAAGCACAAGACCAGACATTCACAGTCGGCGAAGATGGTGTGTTAACTTTCAATGACCAAGACCTATTAACAGGTGCGACGGACATTGAAGGAGACGACCTAAGTGTTGAAGGTGTAACGTATACTGGCACAGACGGTGTCTTAACTGATAATGGCGATGGCACATACAGCTTCGCACCAAATGAAAACTTCAATGGCGATGTGAACTTCTCGTTCAATGTATCAGATGGTACCGATACGGTAACCGCTAACATTGATGTCAGCGTGACGCCAGAGAACGACCCACCTGTTGCGGGTAACACGTCTTACACGGTTCATGAAGACAACTCCATCACAATCAGTAACGAACAATTGCTAGCGAACTCTTCGGATATCGAAGGCGAAGTCGCGATTGATAGCGTGACTTACACTGGCAGTGACGGTGTTCTGGAAATTAACGGTGACGGTACATATACCTTTTCTCCAAACGAGAACTTCAATGGCGAAGTTAGCCTTGATGTGGTTGTTGTGGATGAAGACGATGCCGCCGTATCGACTATAGCAGGCATTACCGTTCTAGAAGTGAACGATCCGCCAGTTGCTGGTCCAACGTCATACACCATCGATGAAGACTCGGTACTGACCTTTAATGAGTCTCAAATTCTGCTGAATGCTTCAGATATTGAAGGTGACGTAGAGCTCGTTGAGATCAACTACGACGGCCCAGACGGTATTTTCTCAATCAATGGTGACGGTACATGTAGCTTCGCTCCGAATGAAAACTTCAACGGCCAAGTGCAGTTGGATGTGACCATTCAAGATGAAGACGGTGCTCAAGTTGATACCTACATTGCGGTTGATGTTCTTCCTATCAATGATGTACCAGTGTCTGGTGACTTGGCATATAGTGTTGAAGAAGACGGGTCAATTACCTTAAGCCAAGAGCAATTACTTGCTCAAGCTAGTGATATTGAAGGGGATGACCTAACAGCGGCTAACTTAACCGTTGGTGGTGATGCGATAGTTACTGCAAACGATGACGGTAGCTTTACCATTACGCCTGATGCGAACTTCAATGGTGATATTGACCTTACGTTCGACATCAACGACGGCACGGATACGTTCGTCGCTACCGCAGACCTAACAGTGAATCCAGTTAACGATTTACCACAGCCACAAGCTCAAACGTTCAGCATTGGTGAAGATGGTATCTTTAACTTTACCGATGAAGATTTGCTAACCGGTACGACAGACATTGATGGGGACGACTTATCAGTTGAAGGTATCATTTACACCGGTGCGGACGGTGTTCTTACTGATAACGGCGATGGAAGCTACAGCTTCGCACCAAACGAAAATTTCAATGGTGATGTGAACTTCAGCTTTGATGTGTCAGATGGCACGGATACGGTTC
>NZ_JBGOOM010000013.1:83871-116542 GCF_041439575.1 Vibrio sp. 5S239
CAGCACGTCTTACACTGTGCATGAAGACAACTCAATCACGATCAGTAATGAACAGTTGCTCGCGAACTCTTCAGATATTGAAGGGGAAGTGGCAGTCGATAGCGTGACTTACACTGGCAGTGACGGTGTCTTTGAGGATAATGGTGACGGCACTTACACCTTCTCACCAAACGAAAACTTCAACGGCGAAGTTAGCCTAGATGTTGTCGTTACCGATGAAGACGGTACAACCGAATCGACCACCGCAGGTGTTACAGTACTTGAGGTTAACGATCCACCAATCGCTGGTTCAACCAGTTACTCCGTCAGCGAAGATGAAGTTATTACCATCAGTGCAGAGCAATTGTTGGCGAACGCTTCTGATATCGAAGGTGAAGTGGCGATTGATAGTGTTACTTACACAGGCTCAGACGGTATCTTTACCGACAATGGTGACGGAACATTCAGCTTCGCACCAAACGCTAACTTCGATGGCGATGTAAGCCTTGATGTTGTCGTTACTGACGAAGAAGGCGCAACCGTAGCGACCAACGCAAGCATTGATGTTCTGCCTGTTAACGATGCTCCGGTATCAGGTGACTTGGCATATAGCATTGATGAAGACGGGTCGATCACCTTAAGCCAAGAGCAATTACTTGCTCAAGCCGCTGATGTAGATGGCGATGACCTAACGGCAAGCAACCTAAGTGCAGGCGATAACGCGACCGTCGTTGATAATGGCGATGGTACCTTTACGGTGACACCTGGCACTGACTTCAACGGCAATATCGACCTAAACTTTGATATTTCGGACGGCACTGCGTCAATTGTGGCGAACGCCGACCTAACGGTAAATCCAGTCAATGACTTGCCAACGACATCTGATGTTTACGCAAACGTTGATGAAGACAACGTCATCACTATCACACAGGAGCAGCTACTTGCGAATGCCGCTGATATTGAGGGCGACGACCTTGTCGCTTCCGACTTAACCTTAGTGGGTGACGATGCAACGATTGTCGATAATGGTGATGGTACATTCTCAATCACCCCAAGCGAAAACTTTAATGGCTACATTGATGTGGCTTACAGCATCAGCGATGGTGACACACCGATTGCGGCTAACTTAGGCTTAACGGTTGATCCTGTTAACGATGCGCCGATTGTCTCTGCTGATGTGGCGATAACCATTGAAGAAGACGGTTCGTACACCATTACCCAAGAAGAGCTTTTACAATTCGCGACTGATATCGAAGACGATGATATGACCGCGATTATTGGAGAGCAGGGCGATGAAACGACCGTTATAGGAACGGTTCTAGATGCTGAAACGGGTAACCCAGTAGTTGGTGCAGACGTCACACTGACCGATAACGCAGGTCACTCATATACAACGGTAACAGACCAATCTGGTAACTATTCCGTGAATGGCCCTGTTGTTGACCAAGGTAGCGTTACTATTGAACAAGAAGGCTCAATTACCAGCAGTTTCCTTGTTCCAGCTGGTGAAGATACCAATGGTGGCGTGACGGCAATATCTGAAGTACTCGAAGAAACAGATATGCGTATCGTGGTCACATGGGGTGAAAGCCCTCAAGATATGGATAACCACTTGTGGCTTTACGATACAGAAACGGGCAATGAGTTAGACCATATCTACTACCGCGACATGAGCCACGACCTTGGTGAAGGTAATGTCGTCCAACAAGATGTTGATGATACGAATGGTAATGGTCCAGAAACCATCACTATTCCAAATTATCAAGATGCTGACATGCATTATTCAGTACACAACTACACCAACAGAAGTTGGGATGTAGATGGTGTTGAAGATGTGCAAGTTCAGGTGTTTGTTGGTGATACCTTAGTTGAAACCTTTACCCCAGAACTACCAGAAAACCCATCAGGCGAACACTGGCACGTATTTGATATCGTTAATGGCGTTGTGGTTCCAAGCCAAGATGTGGGTAGTGAAAACTCATTCGAGTTACCAACGTCAGAAGAAGTATTAGCGAATGTAAACGGCATTGATATTTCTGAATTACTAATGGGTGATGAAGGTGGCGACTCTGGTGATACGGGGGGGAACGAGCCGAGTGTTGGAGACGTCTCAATCGAGAATGCACTTATCACTGACAATGGTGACGGCACTTACACCATCACTCCTGAAGAGAACTTCAACGGTGAATTCTCAATTAGCTATAACGTGGATGACGGTAACGGTGGGGTTACTCCTGCGGAACTAGACGTCACCGTAACTGCAGTTAACGACCTTTCTGTTATTTACGACCACGACTACACCATCAATGAAGATGGCTCATTGACCTTTACTGACGAGCAGTTACTGGCTGGTACAACAGATATCGATGGCGACGGCCTTTCTGTTGAATCTGTTAACTACGAAGGCACCGATGGTGTGTTTACGGATAACGGTGATGGTACTTACACTTTCGCTCCAAACGAAAACTTCAATGGCAATATCGACCTAACTTACGATGTCAGTGATGGTACTGATGTTGTATCGGCGAATATTGATGTTCAAGTTGTTCCAATTAATGACGTACCGGTAGCTGGCTCTACTACTTACAGTGTTGAAGAAGACGGCAGTATCACCCTAAGCGATGCACAACTTTTAGCAAATAGCTCGGATGTTGAAGGGGAGGTGTTTGTCAGCGATGTAAGCTACAGCGGCACTGATGGTGTATTCACTGATAATGGTGATGGTACTTACACCTTTGCTCCAAACGAAAACTTTAACGGTGACATAAGTCTTGATGTCTCTGTTATGGATGAAGATGGCGCAACCGCTGAAACAACCGCTGGTATCGACGTCATTGCTGTTAATGACTTGCCAGTTGCAGGTTCAACGACCTACAGCGTTGACGAAGATAACGTGATTACCGTCAATGAAGCGCAGCTTCTTGCGAATAGCTCAGATATTGAAGGTGATGTATCCGTTAGCGACGTTTCCTACTCAGGCGCAGACGGTATCTTCACTGACAATGGTGATGGTACTTACAGCTTCGCACCAAATGAAAACTTCAACGGTAATGTCAGTCTAGATGTCACCGTTGCAGATGAAGACGGTGCAACCGCTCAAACAACTGCGGGAATAGATGTTATCGCAGTCAACGACGCACCAGTATCAGGTGACTTGGCTTACTCAGTGGATGAAGATGGTTCAATCACGCTGAGTCAAGAGCAACTGCTTGCTCAAGCATCGGATGTGGATGGCGATGAGCTCACGGCTGCGAACTTAACCGCGGGTGACAACGCGACGGTGACAGCCAACGATGATGGTTCATTTACCATCACGCCGGATGCGGACTTCAACGGCGATATTGACCTAAGCTTCGATGTCTCTGATGGCGTTGAAACCGTGCAAGCGGGCGTTGACCTCACGGTGAACCCAGTGAATGACATCGCGGTGGTTGAAGATGTCGCTTACACCATTGAAGAAGACGGCTCGTTAACCTTCACAGACGAGCAACTGCTGGCGGGCGCGTCTGATATAGATGGTGATGAGCTTTCAGTTGCCGACGTGTCTTATACTGGCGCAGAGGGTGTGTTTACCGACAATGGCGATGGCACTTACACCTTTGCACCGAACGAGAACTTTAACGGTGACGTAAGTTTGGACTTCTCAGTATCTGACGGCACTGAGACAGTCGATGCAAACATCGACGTAACGGTAACAGACGTTAACGATGCACCAGTGGCAGGCGCAACGTCTTACCAAATGAACGAAGATGGCACCATCACATTGAGCCCTGAGCAGTTGATTGCCAACAGCTCAGATGTGGACGGTGACGTGTCGCTTGATAGCGTGAGCTACTCGGGTGCCGACGGTATCTTGGTTCAAAATGAAGATGGTTCGGTAACGTTCGCACCAAACGAAAACTTTAACGGCGACATCAACCTTGATGTGACGGTTATTGATGACGATGGTGCAACAGCGACCACAACGGCGGGTATTGAAGTTCTAGCTGTGAACGATGGGCCTGAATCTGAGGATGTGAAACTCACTACAGCAGAAGACAGCACCATTTTGATCACTCAAGATATGTTGCTGGCTCAGGCTACGGATATCGATAACACCGCAGATGAGCTGTCAGCTTCTGGTCTACAAATCGACCCTAGTTTGGGTGAGTTGTTAGACAACGAAGATGGTACTTGGTCATTCACACCGAACGAGAACTTCAATGGCGATGTACCA
This sequence comes from Vibrio sp. 5S239, assembly GCF_041439575.1. Lineage (NCBI taxonomy): Bacteria > Pseudomonadati > Pseudomonadota > Gammaproteobacteria > Vibrionales > Vibrionaceae > Vibrio > Vibrio sp. 5S239. Next base: position 88,067 of record NZ_JBGOOM010000013.1, read on the forward strand.
ATGACGTTTAACGTTAGCGATGGCCAAGAGACAATTTCGGTCGACGGCAACATCGATGTTACGCCAGTGAATGATGCACCTGAAGCGCCAACGATTGAAATGCAAGGCGAAGAAGATGTAGTCATGGTGATTGACCCTGCTTACATTGCAGATCAAGTGACGGATCTTGATGGTGACGAGATCAGTATTGAGAGCATCACGGTTCGATCTCCTGCGAATGCGACCTTAACTCAGCAGCCTGACGGCATGTATCACTTAGTCACTACTCAAGACTTTAATGGCTTAGTAGAGCTAGGATATCAAGCAACTGATGGCGAAGAAGTGGTTGAGGGCTCACTGAATGTAGATGTGATTCCAGTTAACGACGCACCATTTAATGTCGGTAACGCAATGATGACCACAAACGAAGATGGCGCGTTCACCTTCGATGCTGGCGACTTGATGAACCTGTTCGGTGACATTGATACTACAGACTTGGTTGTTTCACGAATCATCAACGCAGACGGTGAAGATGGCGGTGAGCTCACTGACAACGGTGATGGAACTTGGACATTCACACCAACCGGCGACTTTTCTGGCACGTCTGATCTACAAGTGGTTGTAAGTGACGGAGAATTCGAAACGGTTCTTGATGTTCCTGTGTTTGTACGTCCAGTCGCAGATGGCGCGGTTATTACAACCGACCATGACGGTCCGTTAGTCTTCGGTGAAGATGAAACGGGGCACCTAGGACTGAACGTTGGTCTAGTCGACGATTCAGAAACGTTAAGTAACCTAGTGATGACCGGTTTCCCTGTCGGATTCGAAGTGACGGATGGTGTGAACACTGTGATGATTACCGAACCGGGTCAATATATAGACCTGTTCGAATGGGATATCTCAAACATTCAAATGACGCCTCCTGAAAACTTCAGTGGTGAGTTCTTTATCACCGTTAGCGCAACAACGGTCGATTACGGCGATGATCCAGAAGCGTTCCAAGATGGTATCGATTCAGGTGACTTCGAAACGGTAGCGGGTGACGCGATCATCTTAACAACTGATGAACTGATCGGCCTAGCTGAAAACGTGAATGCGGATGGTGATGATGAAGTGAAACTGGTTCATCTTGCAGACCGTAGCCAAGGTGAAATTATCGACAATGGTGATGGCACATGGACTTTCACACCGGCTCCAGGCTTTACTGGTGAAGCAGACATTGCTTACGTGATTGATAAAGATGGTGTGCTTCATGATGAGCAAACAGGCGTAGTCGTAAAAGAAGGCGATTTACAAGAGAATGCAGCACCAGAAGTTAACAGCATAACGACAACAGAAATGTCAGCGGACGCCACTTTGTCATTTACTGATGAAGACATGTTAGCGAACCTGAGCGATGCAGAGGGCGATAGTTTGAGCATTGAGTCGGTAAGCTTGATGGAAGGTCAGGGCGTGATAGAGAGTGATAATCAAGGTAACTATCAATTCACACCTGCTGAAAACTACACCGGAGATGTTCAAGTTGGCTTCATTGCGACGGATGGTGAAAATCGCATCGAGAGCTTTTTCAACGTAGATATTCAAGGTGGCGATGAAGCAACGGCAAGTGAAGGTTATGCCTTAGCGGGGGATGGTTCATTAACTATCACAGAATCGCAATTGGTGGATGAGTTAGGCGTTAGCGATACGGCAAACGTTGTCGATGTTGCAGACGCGAACGATGCTGGCTTCTTTGCGGAATCTGGCGAAGGTGAGTGGACTTACTGGCCGAACGAAGACTTCGATGGCAATTTAGCGATGAATGTTGAAGTTAACGACGGCGGTGAAGTATCAAGTCACAGCGTAAGCATCCAAGTTGAAGATGATTCAGTACAAAGTGATGAACCACAAGTTCAAGCGGCTCAAGCTACAGAAGAGCAACAAGTGGAAGTGGGTCAACAAGCTGATGACCAAGCTCAAGATGCTGAAACTGAAGACAGCACAGCAGATGTAACCGCGGCACCGGGCGATACTATATCTATCTCAATACCAGATGAAGTGATCGCTAACGAATCCGTTGATTACGCTGAAATGTCCGGCTTACCTGAGGGCTCGAATGTAAGTAATGCGTTGGATAACGGTGACGGTAGCTTTACAGTCAGTGGCAACTTGGAGCAGCCTGTATCGGTTGAACTTCCTGAGGGTTATGAAGGGACTAGCGAGATCCAGTTCCAAGGTTACGACGAGTTGGGTAGCTCAATAGACGGTGCAAGTGGTTCTGTTGCAGTTGAAGTCGATGATCAATACACCATGCAAGGTTCTACTCAAGAGCAGCAAGCGGACATGGCAGGTATGGAGTCTGGTAGCAGCGACTGGACAAGTTCAGGTGGTCAAGAGCAAGGCGTTGACTTCACGGACGACTCTGGCAGCTACGATTCAGATTCACAAACCGGTACCGACCAAAGCAACGATTTTGACCAAAGCTCAATTTAATTTCTAGAGCCCTGTGTTAATTTGCTTGAATAAAGCCATGTAGAGTTATCTCTACATGGCTTTTTTATGGTTCATGCGGATTACCCAGCAACAAAATCTTGAGAATTGATAAAAATGCTCTTAGCTATAATAAAGACGAAACAAAAGGAGGAACGACATGTATCGATATGTCAGTTCACCGCAAGCGTCAAAGTACATCGTGCCGCCCCCTCTACACCGCGAGTTGTCGAGTGTGGATGTGCCTGAGTCTGAATTGGAAATGCGGGAAATCTTAAATAATTGGTTTGCTGATGGGTTAGCTCCTATTATTCAAAGTGATGATCACTACATTTCGAAAAGCGACCAAATCCGCTTTGAGAAACTGAGCCATACTGTTGGAGTGTTATTGCGAAACAGAGATTATTATTTCGCAGCCAAACGAATTCTATCTGTGTGGGAGCAAGAGAGTATAGAAACTACTTATGTCAATTACTTGCTATTGCGCGGTGAGCGAGCTTTATATGAAGAGCACATATTGTAGTCATGAAGTTTCGTTGTCTTATTGACAATACTTGTTAGCGCCTACAACTAGTTATAGGCGACGAATATATTGATGAAAGCTTGATCTTGTGTCTGAGCAGGAAAAAGGTTTAATTACACCCAACCGTCAAATTGAAGCCGCTTTTGAATCCTCTCCACCGCCTCTTTTTGCATTTGTCTTACCCGCTCATTGGAAACATTGATATCGAGCATTTCTCCAACTTCAGATAATGTTTTTACCTTATTTTCGAAGAAGCCAAAACGATGAATAAGGACTTTCTGTAACCTAGGTGGTAACGTGTTTATGATTTGCTCTAATGCTTCTGTAAAACATTGATCCTCACAATCTTGCTGAGGATCTGGAATGTGTTCACATTCACATTGCTCTAAAACTAAAGGTACGTGATTGATACCAACCGTTGTTGTGACATCAATAAAGCCACTTAAAGCGACTAGTTGGTTAACACGTTCAGCTTTAATACCAGAATTTTCCGATAGCTCTGAAATAGAAACCTCTTTACTCATTTTTTTACTCATATTAAGTTTTTTTGATGCGAGGTTATTTATTTCTTTGCAAACGTGAGCCGGTAACCGAACAGTACGCCCTTTGTTCATCAATGCGGATTCGATGTTTTCGCGAATCCACCACACTGCGTATGTTGAAAACCGATAACCCGGATCAGGGTCGTATTTGTCAATGGCTTTGATCAGGCCAATGTTGCCTTCCTCAATGAGGTCCAACAACGTAAAGTTATTCCCTTTACGCTTCAGATAACTCTTGGCAACTTTTACCACAAGACGTAAGTTAGATTCGACCATGAGGTCACGAGCTTTTTTGTCGCCTGAACGGTTCAATTTTGCGTAATATAATTCATCTTCACGCGATAACAAATCGATGCCCACAATATCTTTCAGATAGTGAGCGTAGGGATCTCGACTTGCAGAAAAGTGGTCTTTAATAGGAGAATCATCTATAAATCCTGGGAACTTAGCAAAACCTTCATTGTTCATTTCCTTGTCCTTATATAGCCGACTGAACGTTCTGTTTTATGCAACTTAGTTACTATTGTGTTGTTTCATTAGAGTGTAGGTAACAGTTTCTTCTTTACCAACAAATAAAATGTAATTTCATATGATGTGGTCACAAAACCTAGTGCAAATTTTTAACTGATTTCTGTTTGAAAGTACGTGTTTCGTTCTGATTGTGTAATCGTTTGCAAAGTCAGTGTAATCTGTTGTCGATTCTAAATAGTCATGGTGAATTTAAGACGCGTGCTTTTGGGAATTCAAATATAAAAACAAGCCAAAGAACAGGGCTTTAAATAATTCAGAACACTCGATCTCTTTTCTATGTTTAGCTATCGCTTGTCTGAATTACCGAACACTGTGGTTAATAGGTGCTGAGTACTCCATCTATTTGTTGGTTGATAATTTTTATTTCTCTATATATAACGTCAAGATCGTTATCCTGTGGTGCGAGTTTATTAAGTGTGTTCTGCTCAACCCGTTCTAAGGCTACCGTGGCTTCTTTTTCACCAAAGCTGGCTAATATGCCTTTCAGTGTGTGTACCGTAAAATGAAGCTTCCCCCAATCTTGCTGTTGCACTAATTCATGTATTTCGTTTAACGAGTTTCCATGATCTTCTTGATACGTCGATAACACTACGAAGATGACATCTCTGTCGTTATCTAAGTAATCGTTTAAAGCATCTAAATCTAGCATAAGGACTCCTGTCGGTTACATGTTGAAATTGGGCTAGGAGGTTTAGTGGAAAAACCATGATGCGATGCGTCGTTAATCCATTGCTTCCATCTTTTGGGAAGTTCTAGTTGTGTGATGTCTTGTATAAAATCGTTACTAAGCTGTTCTTGTATTTGAGTTCTATTAACAGCATATAGATAGTCAAGTTTAGCGGCTATCGAATAGGGATAATTGTGAATATAGTCTTTAAGAACTTTTACCGAATCCAAACTTTCGAGGTTGACCAACATGGAAGGTGATAGTGTTTTGGGCTGATCTCGATACAATGCAGTAGCACCACGAAATCGGATACATTCTATGACTACACGATATAGGGAGTACTCTCCAAAGTGAGCAAATAGTGGTAACAATCGGTTGAGTAGATCGGTTGGGGTTTCGTAAAAGCGGTAAGAAAGTAACGTGGCCGCTTTTATCAGTTTTTGATGTGCGAGCTTTTCATTGTTTTCAAGTATGAGTATGTGACAGTGGAAGATAGCCAAGTTTGAGAGAACTTGATGTTGAAGATTGCTTGGCAGTTTTAAATTAACCTGTGTTGCGAACTGGCCTGCATGTTCGATAATTGTTTTTTTATTGTTGGTATCCGTTTCACGCTCATAAGTTGATTTCAAAGAGTTGAAGTAGGTTGATATGGAATTAAGAGCATCAATATCGGCAGATGAAATGCTACTCGCATAAATCTCACCTAGTTTGATTAATACTTGTGTATTGTCGGCGTTTTCAGCTAAATCGATGGCGCGAATTGCACGATGGCTAACACTAGGCGTTAATTCAAAAGATCGTAATGCTAACTTTAAGGCTGGCAATAACATCTGATGCTTTTCGTAAAGACAGCTTAGACAGTCTATCACGCTCAAAGAAAGCGGTTGTGCAACGAGGTAATTGTGCAGTTTATTTATCGCTGATTTTGGTTTACCCAACCCATCTAAAATCAATGCTTCTGCGACCAGTTTCGTTGGGTGCATATTGGTCTGCGATTCATTGAGTAAATCTGAGAGCAGTTCCCACTTCTTACCAGTAATCAAATGTTCAATTAACGTTGCTTCAAACTGTCCTTTGGTATTTTTACCGGGAATTTTTAATGCGGATTTCAGTGCTGCTTGATCATTTATGGGGTAAAGGCTAATGAGCTGAGATATTTGTTTTGCTTCAAGCAGTGCTGTTTGGACCTTCTTTCCAAGCGCGGCAGTATTGATTGGTTTGGTTATAAAATGTTGTGCTTCACCGGATAAAGCAGTCAATACCGTTTCCTGACGCATGTCACCAGATAGCAATATTGTCGCAACGGTATGGTCTATAAGTCGGTTACGATAGAGAATACCTAGCAGTTCGAAACCGGTAAAAGATTGCTCTAGATGATAGTCGATGAGAAGTACATGGAAAGAGTGTGTTTCAACTGCTTTGACCGCTTGTTGATAGTTGGTCGCAATGAAAATATTTCCATGCGACATCCCCAGGCTGACAAGCTGCTGTTTGATAAGAATAGTGGCACTCCTAGAGTCGTCCACAATTAAAACCCTTAGGCCCGGCGATAAGTTCAAACCTTCTTTCCCTAGATATTCAACTATAAATTCAATTTAGGTGTCGAGTTGCATAAAGTCAAGATCCCGGAAACTTGGATTTTTCACTATTAAGATATTGATAGAATACTATTTTCTATGGTGTAAAAATCTCATTTTATAGAATGCTCTGTGTAGCTACCTATAAAAATGACGAACTGATTAGCTCGCCATTTGAATGTTAGGTTAAGAGGATTGGAGTGATCTAATCACCCATATTCAGAATCAATACAGCGGCCAACACTAAGAAAGCGGTCATCATCAAGAACACATCATTGTAGGCCATGATGGCTGCGTCACGTTGCATAGTCCCAAGTAAGCTTGCTTGCGCTTGTTGCATCGCTGTCGCGGCATCACTTCCTGACTGAATGAAAAACGCTTGTTGTTGCTGAAGCGTCTGCCAACCAAGTTGACTCACGGAAGGTAACGATTCCTTGATGTGTGCCAAGTGCTCACGCGTTTTGTTGTCGAGTAGCGTAGCGATAATCGCGATGCTGAAAGCGCCACCTAAGTTCCGCATCACGTTGGTTAACGTTGATGCGTCTGGCGTGTCCATTTTGCTGATGTTCTTCATTGCAACCAAAGACAGCGGAACCATAATAAATGGGCTACCGATAGCACGCAGAACCATAGACAAAATCAGCTGCTGGCCACCAAAATCAATTGTCATGTGCGTATTCACGTAACAACTGAAACCGAACATTGCGAAGCCAAAGGTAACCAAGTACTTAGGCTTAATGATCTGTGTTAGCTTGGGCACAATTGGGAATATCAGAAGTTGTGGGAAACCCATCCACATTAGCACTTCACCAATTTCCATCGCGTTATATTGCTGAATTTGAGTGAGATACATCGGCAGAACATAGATAGAGCCGAGCAATGCCATCCCCAAAATCAAATAGGCGATACAAGACATAGCAAATTGCCCATCCCGCAATAGCCGCAGGTTAACCAATGGCTTTTTGTGTTGGAGTTCGTTTATCACGAAATAAACCAAACTCACCGCCGACACGATACTCAAGCCAATAATAAAGCTCGAACTGAACCACTCTTCACGGTTACCTTCTTCTAGTACCACTTCCAAACAACCTAGCCCTAACGCCATGGTCGCGATACCAAACCAGTCGGCTTTTTTCAGTGTGCCAAGGTCGAGCTTTTCATCATCCAAGCCATATCGGATCATGGTGATCACAAGCAAAGCAGGCGGAATATTGATGTAGAAAATATAGTGCCATGAAAAGTTCTCCGTCAGCCAACCACCAAATGTTGGGCCGATCGATGGAGCAAAGGTCGCGGTTACGCCAAACAGTGCCATACCCACAGCACGTTTGTTAACAGGTAATAACTGAATCACTAACGAGAAAGCAAGCGGGATTAAAGCGCCACCACTGAAGCCTTGCATCGCTCGAAACACGATCATCGAGGTCATGTTCCAAGAGAACGAACACAACAAAGATGAAATGGTGAAGATGGCCGTCGTCCACGTGATATAACGGCGTTTTCCGAGCGCTTTAGAAAGCCAACCACTGAGTGGGATAGCAATCATCTCTGCGACTAGATAGGACGTAGAGATCCACGAGCTTTCATCTAAGGTGGCAGATAGCGCACCTTGAATATCTTTGAGAGACGAGTTGGTGATCTGGATATCCAAGATCGCCATAAACGCACCAATTAAACCGCCAAATAGGGCGATCCAATGGCGAGTTGATACTTTGTCCTCATCATTAGTGTGGGTGACAACACCAGCGTTACTCATGGTCTAGCCTCGTTTATCGATGGTCGCTACCACAGATAAACCAGGAAGCAGTCGACCTTTCAACTCTTGCTGATCTGGAATAGTAATTTTCACCGGTACACGTTGAACGATTTTAGTGAAGTTACCGGTCGCGTTTTCTGGTGGCAGTAGCGCAAACTTGGCGCCAGTCGCAGGGGAGAAGCTGTCTACCACGCCTTTAAGTGGCTGACCCGGAAAGGCATCCAGTTCGACTTCTACCGTTTGGCCTTTGTGAATGCCGCTTAGCTGTGTTTCTTTGAAGTTAGCTTCAATCCATACCTGGTTGTTTGGTACCAAGCTCATAAGTGGCGCGCCTGCTTGGATCAGCAAGCCTTCACGGACGCTACGTTTACCAATCACGCCATCCGCTGGCGCGTAAACCTTGGTGTAATCAAGGTTAAGTTGTGCTTGATCTCTTTGGGCTTGAGCTTCAGTCACGGATGCGTTTGCTTGTTCGATTTCACTCGCAATCACGATTAGTTGATCATTACTTGCGACAAGGTTTGCTTTCGCTTCTTCAAGTTCTGCTTGGGTGACTTTTTGTTGTGCGACCATGCTGTCGACTTCATCTTGCGAAGCATAGTTACGCTTTAATAAGCTACGAGAACGCACGACTTGTTGGATTGCACGCTCGTATTCAGCTTGTGCGGAATCAACACGGCTCTCGGCTTGATTTATTTGGCTACGTTGTAACGTTTGTTGAGCGATAAGGTTGTGTACGCTTGATTGAACGACGCTTAAATGCGCATTCGCCTGAGCAAGTGCAGATTGGTAATCACGATCATCGATTTGAACCAACAAGTCACCTTGTTTAACCGATTGGTTATCACTCACGTAAGACTTAACAATATAACCCGACACCTTCGGGCTTATATTAGTGATGTCGCCTTGTAGGTAGGCATTGTCGGTAGATTCAAAGTATTGGCCATAGCCGTACCAATATCCGGTACCAGCAAGACCTAATGACAGCATGATCGCAGTAGCAATAAGCGGGGCTTTTTTACGTTTTTTTGTGCTTACTGATTGCGAAGCATTGTTGTTCTCTGTCATTTTTTATTTCTCATTTTGTTTTTATTTAGATGTAACGAATTGTAAATGAATTCGATTGATTGATAAGATAGGAATAAAGGGAAACACTGTTGCAAAAATATAACCAATAGCGCTTTGGGAGAAGTACGATGGACTTAAATGCTGTGACTGTTTTTACACAAGTTGTTGATTGTGGGAGTTTCACGCACGCAGCTGAAGCATTGAACATGACCAAGTCGACCGTCAGCCGAAAGCTTGACGAGCTCGAGCAGCACCTAGGTGTGAGGTTGATCACTCGTTCGACACGAAGTTTAGTTTTAACGCCAGAGGGTGAGCGCTTTTATCAGTCGAGCATGCAGATGCAAGAGATCATGAACCAAGCTGAGTTAGAGGTTTCTGCCAATCAGGATTTGATCCGAGGGCAGTTGAATGTTGTGTTGCCTGTCGAATTGGGACATCAAGTCTTAGCCACATACATCCACAGTTTCCTAAAAGAGCACCCAAACGTGACTTTGAACTTAGAACTGTCGAATCGAGAAGTTGACATCATTGCAGAGGGGATCGATCTTTACGCGCAAATTGGTGAGTTGGTGGATTCGAGCTTGGTTTCTCGCTACCTCACAACATCGAAGCGTGTATTGGTAGCCAGCCCTGAGTATTTAGAGCAGTTCGATGAAATCTCTTCGCCCAATGATCTTGAACCGCCATTCAGAATGATTGAGGTGGTGAACAAGGCGGCACGTCTACCTAAGTGGCATTTGCAATTAGAAGGCGGAGAGTCGATTTTGATCGATCTGCCGTGTCAGTTACGGGTGAATACCATCACGGCATGCCTAACAGCTTGTGTGGATGGGCTCGGCTTGGCGGTGCTTCCTGAATTCATTTGTCGGGAACACTTCAAGACAGGTAAGCTGATTCGTTTGTTACCTGAATATGAGATGCCAGAAGTTTCAGTAAGCCTAGTGTATGCAGACAGGCAGTTGATGCCGAAACGTAAAAAGGTCTTTATCGACTATCTACTGACTGCCTTTCAAAATAGGAAGCATAAGTAACGGGCTGAACATTAGCGATTAAATAAGTGCTTAAGCTTCCTATTATTCGTTTTGTCTAAACCGTATCGAAGCTAACTATGATTGGGCTGCCAGTTGACGACTTGCCCATTCGCCAATATAGCTTTGACCGATAGGGCAGCAATATCGATACCGTTGTAACGAAATGCCTTGTTGGAGAAGTTGGCAATGATCTTACTCCCGTCACTGAACTCGGTTTGTTGAACATCGCCGTTTTTGTCTAACCATTCGAAATCGACCAACCGTTTATCCCATAACTGTTCGTGCATCGGTTCAAAGCCATCTTGATAGTGTTTGAGTGCTTTGATTCGCGGGCTTGAACTTGATAAAGCTTCATCTCTGGTCAAGTGAACCATCGGTGGTGTGTTGTACAGCATGGCGGTTAAGTCACGTTCTGCTTGTACATTAGTGAACTTTAGGCTGTCTGAATGCCAATGGTGCGTATTGATTACTTCATCATGGAAAACGGCTTGGTAAAGTGGAATTCGATATTGAGGCGAAAACAGTAGCGACTTATAGGGCTCTTTAACCTCGGCCGGCTTAAAGAAGAAGTCGGGCTTGTGGTCTGGGTACCAACGACCTAAGTAATAGGGAGATTGACGGCTGTCTTTCATGTCTTTATCTGTCCAGCCAAAACCAACCGTTTCTAAGCCGTGTGCAAACGTGATGCCTTTTGTGGTTAGGCTGTTGCCGTCTTCGGAGCCTAATACTAACGATGGTTGCTCGCTAAGCCACTGCATTCGGTTGTTGAAGGCAGAAAGCATGTCCGACTCGCTTGTATTACCATTACTGTTGCTATGATTGTCTATAGAGCCGCTGTAATCTTCACGTGCCATGGCGGTTGCATCAACATCTAAGAACAAGCTGTTGAAGTTGCCGAATCTCATAATGTCTTGAGCGCGCTGTTTTACGTATTCTAAATGGCAATTCGGGTTTAGATAGAACCCGTTACCTCGAAACCCTTTTTTTAGGCTCCCATCTGCCATTTCAATGGCACAACTCTGACGCATCGGCTCTGGTAATTGAGCGGTTAGCCAGTTGTCATTGAGTTTCGCAGGAATGGCTGTGTTGTAGGAATCGTAGGTGCCGACCAGATATCCGGACTGTTTTGCCAGAGCCACTGCGTTAGGTTGATAGAATGCTGGCATCCAATTGTCGAATCCGAGCCACAGTTTGTTTAAACCTGCCTTATTTAGGTTGGTGAGCATGTCTGAAGACAACGCTTGTCCCCAAGTCTGTGACGAGTTTAGGTAAGGGGAAGCGTGCTCTAGCAACCAGTTCTTCTTATCCTGTGCTGCTTTGTATTGCGCTTTAATCGTGTTGTTTTCGAGTGTCGGATTACCGATTGGAAATAACACCTGCAACGACTGGCTAATAGAGTCCAACAATAGTTGTTTGTGGTACTGACTGAACCAATCTTTGCCCTTGGAGAATGATGAAAGCTCCCTTTTCGCTTCCGCAGAAACGCTGAGTTTAGACCTCTCTAGATACCATGTTTTCAATCCCCACCAGTTGCTTACGTCTTGGGTGCTCAATGGATCTTTGCCAAACAGGTAAATGTGGCTTGCACCGATTAACTTACTCACATCTGGATTGCGTTTTTGTTTAGCAATCAGTGTTTCAGAAAGGTCATTTTCGACACGCGAATCGCGGTAGTGTTTCGCTCCATCTAACCATGAGTCTCCAAGGGTGATACGAACAATAAAAGGCTGTGATTGATTGAGCATCGTAAATTGGTGTGATGCCTTCATATCAATTTTGGTCTTGGAATTAGATGAGGTATCAGAGGATGCATCTGAAAAAAGCAGTTGATTGCTGGTTGCATTAACCATCTGATAGCTAATGAAATGATTGTTTTGCTGCACCGTCCAAAAAGGCATCTTTAAGTCTTGAGTGGTGTTACTTCCAGAATGGTTGCCGACGAGATAGCTTGCCCAAAGCTTGTTATCAGTAGGTACGCGCATGCCTTCACTAAAGGGTAGAAATAGTGTCTGAGTTTGTTGTTCTGCAAGATCAAACCACGCCAACTCTACGGGTTCGTTTCGCTTCACCTGTATATTTGAAGGCAAGCTGAACTGAAAAGTGAGCTGATCTTGATTAAGCTCGGCCTCAACGTTTATCCCGCTGGGTACTAAGGTCCAAATGGCGATTTTTGCTGAGTCAGCTTTATCGGAAAAGCCAACGACCAGGTTGGTCGCTTTCTGTGGTTTGCTATCAACCTTGAGAGTACCACTGTTAACGCTTAAGCCGTTCCAATCTATCCCAAAAGTCTTTGATGAAATAGAGACGGTATTGCTGTTACTGGTGAGCGTTATTTGGCTCGCTTGTGCATTGGATGAAAACAGACAAGCTGTTGTTAAAGCCACAATGGCACAAGTAGAAAGATTGAGAGGGTGATGTACGCTGAGCATATCTAGATTCCGTAAAGGGTAAGTACGGTTATTACACCTAAGTAGCGCTAGTGCTTTGTCACCTATATGTCTCTATTTCTGTTTGGCTTTAGTGGTATTCAATTAGAAAGGCACCGCGACGCGTTGCACATATTGGACTTCAATAGCGCCTTGGTATTCAAACATTTCAACCGAAGCACTCAAATGTTTAGCTTTTGAACCTGAAGGGCTTTCTGTTGGAACCGGTGCTTGCGTTGTTTTGAGTGGTACCTTGAAACCTAACATATTGTAATTTTCATCAAACCACTGCCAATTGACATGGGTGTCTGGACAGTTGTCGATTACCTTGGGTGGCGTTACCAAAATATGCGGGTTATTGAGTTTGCTTTCGAGTATTAGCCATCGTTTGCTGTCATCCAAAGCCGCAACAATAGGGTAGTTGTGTGATCCTATGGTTAACTGATAAACACCAGACTCCGGTTTGAGAAACATTTCGTTAGTTTCAATCTCTTGATATGCCGCATCAGAATTGAGTTGCCCGTCGATAATAGTTTTCCCATCAGGTGACACCAGAGATATTCGTCGTGTTTGAGCTTCTATCGCTCCATTCAACTGCTCGACAGAGAGTTTAATCTGATAGCCTTGTGAGGAAAGGCCATGGCGCCAGATAAAGCTCACTTGGACGTGGTTGTTGTGTGCTGCACTTTGTGCAAGAGTGCCTCCACATTGAGTCCTACTTAAGATCTCTTGTTTTACGGGTAGCCAAAGTTGGCTATCAAGTTTCTCCTGATTAAGTGCGATTTGCAGCTCTTGCCACGCAACTTGAGGCTGGTCATTAAGCAGAGATTGATAGGTGTGCTGCAATGGCGTGTCAGTAAACCAAGCCGCATGACTTGTGAACGGCAAGGTGCAGAGCAGTGCGGTTAACGAAGTGACTTTCATTATGACTCCCCAGCCAAGCGGTAACCAACGCCGCGATGTGTTTCGATATTCAATGTTGGCAGCTTCTGGCGTAAGCGCAGTATGTGATTATCAATAGTTCGAGTACTAGGAAAGGCCTGATACCCCCAAATCTTATTGAGTAACTCATCTCGGTGAAACACTCGGCTTTGGTTCTGAATAAACAAGACCAATAACTGAAACTCTTTAGGTTTTAACGTGATAGGGCTTTCATCCAGATAAGCGATCCGTTCCGACAAGTTGACTTGGATATTTGCGTAATTTAAGAGGCTCACACCTAACGGACGAAGTTGGGTAATGACTCGAGCAAGCAACTCTTCGTTAGAAAAAGGTTTAGTCACGTAATCTTTAGCGCCTGCCATTAAGCCTTCTACGCGTTGCTGGACTTCCACTTTAGCGGTTAACACAATCACAGGAAGCGCTTTGAGCAATAACCAATTCGGCAGGTGTCGCAAACTGTCACCGTCTTCGAGTTGTCTATCCAGTATCACAAGATCGGCTCGAAACCATTGCTTACTGGCACTCTGTGAATCCTTCGCCCAAAGGCATTGGTAACCATTGGATTCAAAGAAGCTGACGAGGCCTTGTCCAAGCAAATGGTCGTCTTCAATCAGCAGTAGGGTATTCATAAGCTAGTTCCAAAATACATCGGGTCGGGTTACGAAGAATAATGAGGCGACCATTCACTTGTTTCATCAGGTGTTCGACAATAGTTAGGCCAATGCCCATGTTGTCTTGTCTGTGATTGGTATTCGGTGTTGTTCGAGATATAAACCGTTGCAGAAAAGAAGGGAAGTGGCCTTCGTCTTGTACCTCAACCCTGAGCTTTTCAGCGAGTTCGACTTTTACCAAGACCTCACCTTTACCGTGTTGTTTGGCGTTTTTAATCAAGTTATCTAGGCAGATGGTTAGCCAGTAATACGGTAGGTTAAGTTCGGCATCACTTGATTCACATTGATACTCGATATTGTGCTTTTCACATACATGATCGAGCCACTCCTCTAAGGATGCGTTTTGCTTTAACAAAGGCTCCGACTGATCCGCACTTAGGTACACTTTGCTGTTTTCGGTGAGCTGAGAGAGCCTTTGATAGTCTGAGATTAAGCGCCAAACCGCATCTTGGGTATCATCGGGAAATTCATCGTACCGATTTCTAAACATTTCGACGGTTAAGCCAAGGCTAGTGATCGGGGTTCGTAGTTCATGAGTAAGGAGTTGCAGTACAAACTGCTTCTCTTTGCGGTCTTTCCGTCGCAGGTATAAGACTCGGCCTAGTACTGAAAGTAGCAAAAACAGCAGGACAAAGGCCAAAATTTTCATTAGAAGCGTGCCATTGTTCGATTCAGCCAGGCACAGGTTACTGTAACGAAAAGAACAGTTTTTCCCTAACAATGTCACTTTTTGTTGATCAGCGATAGGTTGCCAAACTTCCGACGGAATCGCTTTCCAACCTTGTTCACCACTTAACCAAAGAACATCACCTTGTTGCCAAGCGCGGTATCCATTGAGTAGCGCCTCTTTTCCGTTTTTTTCTAAGCTTTCTAGCTTGTTGTACAACGGGTGAAACGGATTGCTAATACTTAAAAATGGATGAATTTGTTCACGTTTCTCTGGGTAATGAGCCACATAACGGTCAGCAAAACTGCCACCAGCAGGATGTCGTTTTGAGTGTGCCGCAAACCAGATGGAATCCAACGGTTTTTCCTGACACAAAGCCAGCTCGAATTCGATGGCATCATTCAAAAAAGGGTTGGTGTTTTCAATCGTTAGGCAACTATCTTGTATTGTGGCTAGCGCAGTGATGTCGCCCCAACTGAATTTTTTGAAATCAGGGTAGCGGCTGCTTTCCTGAAGCAAAACTTTTGGATACTGAGATAACTCTTTTTGAGAAATAGAGATAGGAGACGATTGCCAACTGAGTTGGTACAGGGTTTGCCACTTGTCTTGCAAGCTTTGGGCATTGGCTAATGTTGGTAGCCAAAGGGTCAAACAAAGGGCTAATGTCAGCCTGCGCATCCAGTCATTCTCATTAAAAGTCATTAGGGCGAGTCTAAAGAGTTTTGGCTGAGATTTGTAACCTGAATGTCAACAAGTGCATTTTTATTTAAAACTGTGATAAGCCTGCAAGATAAATAATACAGGTAGCTAAAATTATGTACTTGTATAATGACGATGAATTTCAGTAAGTATCATTTGATGGTTTTAAGTTGATTGATTGTATACTTACTGTCATTTTTTTAAGAGTGAGAGTGACTATACTGGATTTAAATCTAATAAGAGGAACTACCATGAAAACAACTATTAAATCAATATTGGCAATGAGTATTTTGGCTGCAGGCTCGGCTCAGGCATTTGAACTAATGAGTAGTGATATTCAAGAAGGTCATCCTATGGCGAAGACGTTTGAATACTCTAGCTGGGGCTGCGATGGAGATAACTTATCACCGCAGTTGATGTGGAAAGACGTGCCAGCAGGTACCAAAAGCTTTGCTATTACAGCTTACGACCCAGACGCACCAACAGAAAGTGGCTTCTGGCACTGGGTTGCGTTTGATATCCCTGCAACTGTGAACGAGCTTCCTCGCGGTGTCGACATCTCTAAAGTCGGCGGCAAAGAAGGTCGTATTGATTACGGTACAGTTGGCTACGGTGGCGCTTGCCCTCCAGAAAAAGATGGTATGCACCGCTACCAATTTACAGTTTGGGCATTACCAACGGACAAACTTAACTTAGACGAAAACACGCCGTCGGCAGTGGTTGGATTCACGTTGAACAGCATGGCTTTAGACAAAGCGAAACTGACGGCAACTTATACTCGTTGATAATAAGTAAACAAGGGGATGAGATGAATCATCAATATCAAGTGACGATCTTTCGTGCAGAGCAGTTACAAAAGCTGCGTAATGTGAGGATTCTATCCCCTAGTATCATTCAGATCATTACAGGCAGTAAGCGCCTGTTTTGGAAAGACTCAGCGGCCGAACTCTCACATTCTGAGCTGTTGTTGTGTGAGGCATCAGCTTCACTAAGCTTTGAGAACATGCCCCACAAAGGGCGCTTCTTGTCGCGAGTATTCAGCTTTCAATTCCAACCTTCTCAGGCGATGCTTGATTTAAGTGAGGAATGGTCGAATGATCTGGGGTTGCCTACAGTCAAAGCGGATCGAAACTTACAAGACTCACTCAACGCGCTGTTTTCGTTTGATACACAGAGCATGAGCAAAGAGACTCAACAGTTTTGGTTGCAGGGCTTGTACCAGCAATTAGCCGAAAAAGGGGTGTTGCATCGATTGTTTGCGAGTGCCAACGTCTCGTTTAGCCAAAAGCTCAGCCACTACCTTTCACATTCACCTGATGAGAAGCATCCGCTAGAATCGGTGGCGGAACGCTTTGCGATGAGTCGCGCGACACTGATTCGGAAGCTCAAACTGGAAGGTATGCAATATCGTGAGGTACTGGCTGAAGTTCGCTTGAGCCATGCGATTTATCTGATGCAAAACGGACAACAAAATGTTGCGATGTTGGCTCAGTCTTGCGGTTACCAATCGGAAGGGCGTTTTAGTCAGCGCTTTAAAGGCAAATTTGGTTTGTCACCAAGTGAATACATCAAAACCATCGTCAGCAATAGAGTCGCGACGCCATAACCATTCTGTTTGTCCTAAACGCTCACTTTTTTGTCTCGTGCTGCCAATGCCGCGAAAATCGTGCACGCAAATGCAACAGATGCGATCAGCAGAATGGGAACGCTCCAAGAATCGGTTTGAGCATGAAGCTTACCCACCAGCGTTGGACCCTTTGCCGCTAAGGCATAACCGATTTCTTGAGCCATACCCGATAATGATGCGCTTGGCTGCTATTCGATGTACGTAAGTCAACAAAAGAGAGTGCGGTAATAAACGTCGAGCAGTTGGCTAATCCAAAGAGTGATGAGCCATTGTTGATTTTCACTTTTGGCTAAGAATGGCAGTAACAGCATTCCCGGAACCATAGTCGAAAATTGCAGAAATGTGCTATTACGAAGAGAGGCCCTCATAGGTTGCTCTATTGGTTACTTATGAGAAGAAAAGCTAGCCTACAGATCATTGAATGATCACACAAATACCGTTTAAATAGGTTTACTAATAACTGAACCAGCGTAGTTCGCGCTTTACTAGAGAAGGTCACCCATGACTGTATTGAATATTGACAAGCTCATTTCAGACTTCCCATTGCTTCAACGGTTAGTTGATCTGGAAGAAGTGACTTGGTTTAACCCAAACATCACGACTTTGGAGCAAGGTTTACCCTATGTGGAATTAGGCGAACAAGATATTCACGATGCGAGCATGAGGTTACAAAGGTTTGCTCCTTACCTAGCCAAGGCGTTTCTTGAAACTCAAGTGACCAATGGCATCATCGAGTCTGAGCTTGTTGACATTCCATCTATGCAATCAGTATTGGAAGCACATTATCAGCAGCCTATCAAAGGGCGTTTGATGATGAAGAAAGATAGCCATTTGCCGATTTCAGGTTCAATCAAAGCGCGCGGTGGTATCTATGAAGTACTAACGCATGCTGAGAAGCTTGCCATTGAAGCCGGGTTATTGTGTGAGAGCGATGACTACAGTAAGTTGCTCGAACCTGAATTTCGTGACTTCTTCCAACAATACAGCATTGCGGTAGGCTCTACAGGTAATCTAGGCATGTCGATCGGTATCATGAGTGCCAAATTAGGCTTTACGGTCTCTGTTCATATGTCGGCAGACGCGAGAGCTTGGAAGAAAAGCAAACTTCGTGAGCATGGCGTCAACGTTGTTGAATATGAACAAGACTATGGCGTTGCGGTGGAGCAAGGACGTAAAGAGGCAGAACAAGATCCTCGATGCTTTTTCATTGATGATGAAAACTCGCAAACCCTATTCCTTGGTTATTCGGTGGCAGGGCAAAGGCTCAAACAGCAATTTGAGCAACAATATATTTCAGTAGATAAAGAGCACCCATTATTTGTTTACTTACCATGTGGAGTAGGTGGTGGGCCCGGTGGTGTCGCATTTGGCTTGAAGATGGCTTTTGGTGATCATGTCCATTGTATTTTTGCTGAACCGACTCATTCACCTTGTATGTTGCTCGGTGTTCATACCGGTTTGCATGATGAGATTGCGGTGCAAGATCTTGGTATCGACAACCTCACCGCCGCAGACGGTTTAGCGGTGGGGAGGGCATCTGGCTTTGTCGGTCGAGCGATGGAGCGCTTGCTTGATGGTTACTACACATTAAACGATGAACGCATGTATCAATTGCTAGGCGAACTGAACCAAGCAGAGGGTGTTCAACTTGAGCCTTCAGCGCTAGCGGGTATGCCGGGTGCGATTCATGTTGAGCAAAATAGTGAATACCTTGCTCGTCTAGAAATTGATGAGTCGACTCTAGCGAATGCAACACACCTTGTGTGGGCGACAGGCGGAGGCATGGTGCCATCACAAGAAATGGCAGCTTACTTAGCTAAGTCATCGGTTTAACCCCAAAGCTTTTATGAGCTAATGTTTTTTACAAAGAGAAGCTGTTATAAATATCAGCGGTTAAAAGATAAGTCATGATAGAAGAGTGTTGTTTATCGGTTGAACACACTCTTTCTCACCTCTAATTCCCACCGTAACTTAAACAATAACTTGCGCAGATCGTTATCCAAAACACACATTTTATAAATTAAACTTCTTAGATGTTCCAACTATCAGTTAGGTTTAGTGGCATTTAACTTGATAGGAATTAAGCAATGCAAACGGATAAAGTGATGCAGACAAGACACATAAACACACCAGAAAAATTACTCCAGCGTTTAGATGCAATCGGGGAGTCTTTGGAAGCATCGAGTAAGGCTCATGCTTTATTGGGATTGGGCTCAGTAGGTATTGAAACGGAGCGACTTGATCAGTATTCAGATGTCGATTTTTTCGCGATAGTGCAAACAGGGTACAAGCAGTATTTCTTAGACAGTTTGCATTGGCTATCTGATATTCACCCAATCGACTACGCGGTGAGAAATACTGTCGATGGCTATAAAGTCCTGTACGCCGACGGAATTTTTTGCGAGTTTGCGGTGTTTGAACCCCACGAGTTAGCGCATATCCCCTTTGCTGAAGGGCGCATAGTTTGGCAGCGACCTGAATTTGATACTCAGTGCTGTATCCCATCACAAAAGGGCACGGCAGAAGTTAATTCGCAAGCGTGGATCATAGGCGAAGCATTAACCAATCTTTATGTCGGCATGTCTCGTTATAACCGAGGCGAAAAACTGTCGGGCAGTCGGTTTGTTCAATCTTACGCTCTCGATCGTTTGATCGATCTTGTGGATCAAACTGAACAGCCTGAGCCTGAATTCGTTGATGAATTTATGTCTGATAGAAGGTTAGAAGTACGCTTTCCTAAGTTTGCTCAATTACTACCAAGTTTTACACAAGGTTACGAGCGTACTGCTGAATCGGCACTTGCCCAATTAGCGTTCCTCAACACCCACTTTACAGTCAATCAAGCCATGTGTGACCGAATCACTGAACTGTGTACCAGTAACGATTAAGCCTATAACCTATTAATCTTAAACCTATTTTCTTGGTGCGCGTAAATAACAGTTGTCGCTCGTCAGTATTGTTGATAAGTTTTAACCATGAAATTTAATTCTGCTTCAACTTCAATTTTCTTTTGGTGGTGCTCTTAACAGAGCAGCACGGAATACTCACATTCTTTAGCTGCTGGACGGTAGCTAAGAATGTCATCAAAAATGTCGCCTCTTTTTATCTCCAGTAGCCTTTTTAACTTGGAGATACACCATGAATACCAACTTAAACAGCCATATCGACAGCAACAGCTATACCAACAAGCCTGAAATCATTCTGACTGGCGATAGAGCAACTGGGCCTTTGCATTTAGGTCATTACGTCGGTTCACTTAAACAAAGAGTCTCTTTGCAGCATATTCACGACCAAACGATACTGGTTGCCGACATGCAGGGGCTTACTGATAACGCCCATAATCCAGCAAAGGTTTCGTCTAACATTCTCAATGTGGTGGCTGATTATCTCGCGGTGGGCATTGATCCGACCAAGACCACGATTTGCCTTCAATCACACCTATCAGCACTGGCTGAACTCACTATGTTCTACAGCAACCTTGTATCTATCGCTCGGTTGGAGCGTAACCCAACCGTTAAAAGCGAAATCCAGAACAAAGAATTTGGGCGCTCAATTCCTGCTGGCTTTCTGACTTATCCCATCTCTCAAGCTGCCGATATTACGGCGTTCAATGCAACCTTGATTCCTGTTGGTGACGACCAATTGCCAATGCTAGAACAGACCAATGAGATAGTGAGAAAAGTAAACTCACTCGCGGGTCAGCCAATCTTAAATGAGTGTAAACCTCTGCTAAGTAATGCCTCTCGTCTTCCTAGCACCGACGGCAAAAGCAAGATGTCTAAATCAATGGGTAACGCCATTAATTTAGGTGCAACAGAGAAAGAAATTCGGGCAGCTGTGAAATCTATGTATACCGATCCAACTCATCTAAGAATTGAAGACCCTGGCAACGTCGAGGGGAATATAGTGTTCACTTATCTTGATGCTTTTCATACTGACGTTAACTATATCAGTGAACTAAAAGAGCACTACCGAAGAGGTGGGTTAGGCGATGGTCAGACGAAGAAAGTATTGGAAGAGTGCCTGCAAGATATGTTGCGTCCAATCCGCGAAAGAAGAGCTGAGCTTTTAGATGATAAAGCACAGCTTATCGATATCTTACGTAAAGGCACTCAGGTCTCGAAAGAGAGAACTGAATCAGTGCTGTTTGAGGTTAAAGACCTATTTGGGCTGAATATTTTGTAAATAAGTAGATGCAATCTCTGATATTGGAACCTTACGGATCGACCTATTTGAATAAAGATACCGTCGACACAATTAGGCGCTTGTTCGATCTGTCAGGTATTTATCGTGTTTAACGCGCTACGTGTATTAAAGCTTTTAAGACTATTCTCAAAAGCTTTTACACTCATATCAAAGTAAACAATGGAATCTAATCTTACTAAGACGGTACCTTATATTCACTTTTGATTACTGTAATATGTGCGCGGTGAAGTTCGATATTTAGGTCGATTTATCAATATTTTAGGGACGAAGCATGAAGATTAGAAGTGTATTTTTAAGTGTAGTTATGGCTATATTGTCAGGTCAAGCAAGCGCGTCTAACGCGAACCATGAGCCCGTTTCCGACAGTGTCATAGCCGAGCAAAGAATGCAGTTATTGGAAAATACACAAGGGAAAGGGTTTGGCCCGCAAGCTCCTCGAGATTTAGGTTCTTTCGAAGGCACTAACGCCCACCTGTTTTCGGACGCACCAGATTCAGCGGTTATGAACTTGTGTAATATTCATTTTCATAAAAATGCTGAGCACAAAGGCGGTGAGTTTACTCAATACGTCGGTAACGGTGATGGTAAAGGTTTCCAAAGTGGTTACAAGTACGAAGGTAAGTTGAGTACCAATGAGCTTAAATCATTTAGTCAAAAGGTTTGCCCTAGTGAGCATGGCTCTCTTTATTCGGGTGATACTATTGAGGTGCATTACGTGTACTCAACGGCGCAAGTCGCACCGGGTGAAACGCTTGCGGCTTGTTTCAATGATGCAATTACTAACCCGCAACTGCGTGTAGAAACCCAAGTCTATGTGTTGGTGAATGACGATAAAGCACTCGACTTTGAAACCTTGGCTAAGCACACTAAAGTCGATGGCTTGCACCAAGCCCCCAATATTCCGAAAGATACAGGAACAGCGATTCAATATTCAGGTTCTACCACCGGTCCTAGTTACAATGAACAAGGCTCGCCTTTCCAAGTAACATGGAACGTGAGACCACAAGTGGCGAAAGTTAATATTGCGACTGTTGGCCGTTGGTGTGAAGGAAACGACTTTAACGAAGATCACGCACACGGTGTGAGAAATTTAGTGGTAAACCCAGATCTACTGTCACCAATCCGCAACTAAATCGGTATATTTGATGGCTAGGCCATTACCTCAACTAGTTATGTGGCTGACTAGATATCACTAGCAGGGCGGCCTCCTTAGGGCCGCTTTTGTTAAATCCCCTAATCCTTTCTAAATTGGCATGATTTAAAGCTGCGATACCGTAAGTATTTGTGTTTAATCATTTCTATTTATCGTCTTTATACTTCTCTCCCAACCTTCAAGTAACTAACGCGTTCCAAATAATTAGGAAACATTGTGCAAATGTTACGATTTCATGGTTTTTCATACAATTTCGCTAAAGTTATCGAGCTTTAGACAGATAAAGAACAGTAGCGAGCTTTAACATGAGAAGTGTTGTATGCGAGCTCAGGTTTAGTTCTTAAACCTCTAAAGAATTTTTAATAAACTTGCGTTGAGACTACCTAAATGAAGAAAACAATCCTATTAGCCGTTTTTATTATGTTTGGTATTGCGGTCGCTGCGAGTATGGTTTCAACCTATCTCATTTCAAGCGAAAAAATTGATGAAATAATCTTAAATAAATCTCAAGTTCAAGCGGAATTTTTAGCTGGCAATGCAGGGTATGTCCTAGAAAACTCGAACAATCCAGTTCAAGACTTACAAAAACTGGTTAGTGAACTTAAACAGCGTAATGATGTTAGTTATGCCATTGTTATTGATAGTAACGTAACTGCTATTGCACACAGTGATAAAAAGAAACTCAACAAAGTTTATGAAGATAGTTATACCGTTGAAGGTGCAACTAAAGGCGTACAGCAGTATTCGAAGTGGTACGCTGATGTGCAGCAAGTATGGGTGTTTGATATCATGGCGCCTATCTATGTCAACGGTGAACTTTATGGCACCTTTGATATCGGTATTCCAATTACCGAAGTCAGCCAAGCTACAAATGGAATAATTAGTTACCAATTGGTTTCAATGATTGTTATTTTTGTTGTTTGTCTCGTTGTTCTATCATTCCTTTTAAACAAACTGATGCAGCCCCTCTTGGTATTGAAAAATACATTACACGACATTTCTGAAGGTGATGGCGATTTAACCGTCCGATTACCAATTAAGGGTAACGATGAAGTCGCTCAAATCTCGTCAGCTTTCAATGTGTTCGTGGGCAAGGTACACGAGATAATTACGCAAACAGTAAATACCGGCGTTGAATTAAATAGCACCGCTATTGCTCTTCGTGAACAGTCACAACAAGCATTGCAAAGAGGACAAGAACAAAACGAACAAACGATGTTGGTTGTGACATCTATGAATGAAATGATTGCTACGGTTAATGAAATTGCATCGAGCGCTGCAAATGCGGCAAATGCTGCAAATATGGCAACCAGCGAGACTCAAGAAGGGCATAACACAATCGAAAAGACAACAACCTCGATTGCTAACCTTGAAGCAGAAATGACGAGTGCGTCTAACATCATCGTGAGTCTTGCTGATAACACGCAGTCGATCGGCACTATTCTTGATGTTATTAGAGGTATATCTGAACAAACGAATTTGCTTGCGCTTAACGCTGCAATTGAAGCTGCACGTGCCGGTGAGGCCGGTCGAGGTTTTGCTGTTGTTGCCGATGAAGTTCGTAACCTTGCAACAAAAACTGCACAGTCGACAGATGAAATTGACACCATGATAAACCAACTTCAAACTGAAGCTAAAAACGCCGTTAACTCGATGAGTAATAGTAAGAGCTTAATTGAAGAGGGCACCACCGAAACCGAAATGGCGCGTCAAGCTTTGGAAAAAATCTCTACACAAGTTTTGGCTATTCTCGATATTAACACTCAAGTTGCGACAGCAACGGAGCAGCAATCAGCTGTCGCGAATGAAATCAATATGAATATGGATACGGTTAATAATTCAGTGAAGAATGGCTTAAGCGCAAGTGAAAAGTTGGAACAATCGAGCCAGCAACTGGCCGATCTGTCGCAAGCCCTCGATAGTTATGTTGGTTCATTTAAAATCTAGATTTCCTAACATATCTCTCTAAGAGGTATGTCGGATTTCCCGTTATTCAATAGCGCGTTATTGCTAATTAGCAGTAACGCGCTTTTTTGTATTCGAACACCAGGCCGAGTGGCAGCGCCAAGCCCTAGTATGAAGCGATGGCTAAACAGCGGAATCAAGAGTTGTCAGTTCCTCTGGCAATTTATCCAACGCACGCTTTAATGCTTCAAAGCATTCAGGATCAATCGCAGTATTTAAATTTTCAGACATTATATCCAACGTTTTTGGTACTGGTACTGCTCCGCGGTAAGGTCGTTCTGCTGTAATAGCATCAAAAATATCAGCGGTAGTGATAATTCGGGTTGACAATACAATGGATTCAGCACTTAGTTTGTTGGGATATCCAGTGCCATCAAGCTTCTCATGATGGCTACCTGCCATGTTTGATAGGTTTTTAAAGGGGGTTATCTGCGATAATATATCTTTAGTAAATTGGGCATGTTGTTGAACGGATAACCATTCATCGTCATCTAATTTTCCAGGTTTATCGAGTATCGAATTGCTCACACCTAGCTTCCCAACATCGTGCAATAATGCTGCACGCTTAAGCCATTTCCGTTCTTCTTCTGATATCCCCATTTCTATAGCAATAAGGTCAGTAAAGAAGGCAACTCTCTCACTATGACCAGATGTGAAAGGGCTTTTACTATCGATGATTTTTCCAAACGCAAAAACGATGCAATCAAGGTAGTCATCATCAATGAGTATGCTGGCTTTTGCTGGCGCTAATGCCATGACTTTATCAATGATATTTGCTGAGGTTAAGGCAGTGCAGAATTCGTTATCCTTTGCTATTTCGTTTATCGCAGAAACTAAAGTTGGGTCAAACCAACTTCCACTTCTCTCGTTTGCTTCGTTTAGCGCGGTTTCGAAATTGTGTTCAAATTGGAAAACGTCAATGACTTGTGCAAGTAACGCAATACGAGAATTTAATGGAATATTTTGTTGAGCGAGGTTTTCTGGGCGACCACTACCATCCCAATGTTCATCCAAAGAATGAACCCCCAATGCGACATTTTCATTAAACCTTAGCTCTCTCGCAATATCGGCACCTCTCGAACAGCGAGTTTCTATCAACTCTTGAGCGTAGGAATCACCATTTTTTAAGATATCGATCGTCTTGGTGATGCGAGTTAGCCAGTTTTTATTTTTCCCCGTATTACGAATAACAAAGTTGATGACACTTGATAGGCTTGTCCCCACTGTCTTAAAATTACGTTTGAACTCCCTATCATCAGCGAGGTAGAGTTCGCAAATACGAGCTGCATTACTACTACAGCCAGTATCTTTTAATAACAGGGTAAAATAGAGGTCATGAAGTTCGCTTTCTGATAAACCGATTTTCTCACCTATGTGCATGCCAATCCAGCAGCAACGGATACAATGTTCCGGTGGTTGTCCTTCCGTCATATCCAGAGCTGTTGTCAACGATAGCATTAGCTCAGACAATTGAATGTAATTAGACTCAGGTAATAATGGCGCTACTTCGTTCATTTAACTTCCTATGAGCAGTGTAGGTAGTTGGACTGTTATACCAAAACTTTGTTTTAATGTACCAGTTTTACGCAATAGAATGATAAACATTAAATGCCGTTTAATAATATATGCTCAAAATGTTTTTTTAAATATGTGTGAGTGAGCGGTTCACTAGTGCATCAATATAGCGCACCTTAAGTCTCTTCATACTGGCACTTAGACTGACTGCACTCAAGTCTGGATATTGCCGCCCATATAAATGAAATGTACTGTACTTTTAGGCGTTACGAGAGAATCTTAGTATGTGACCTTTAAATTTTTGCTCTAAGTAATCAGTATTTTCTGGTTGTATGTGGTCATTTGTAAACCCGTACTCGCTCATTTTGGCACTCAGTTTATTTTTTCGTCCACGGCCTGGATCGACAATGATCACTTCACAAGTATCGTTGGCATGGTTTTGGATAAAATAGGACAACAATTCAACATGTTGGTCTTCATATAGAAGATCACTACCGATTATAAGATCAAAAAGACCTAATTGACTTTCTTTGTCTGCCCAATCTACGCGTTCGAAAGCAATTTTCTTTCTGTTATTTAGTTGTATGTTTCTATTTAAGAACTCTTCAACTTCAGGGTGAAAGTCGGTAGCGGTGATGTTGGCTCGTTGCTCATTGAGGAGCAAACTAGATAAAGCCATACCACATCCTATTTCAAGAATACGTTTGTTTTTAGTATCAAAATGAAGCATATGGTGGGCAAGGACTAAACTTGATGGCCAAACAATCCCAAAAATTGGCCACGATGCAGATGAAATACCGATATTGAGTGCAACATTATCCGGGTCATTAAATTGTTGATTATCACGTAGGGTACAAAGGTGTATATCTGTGTTTTCGATTTCAATCGTTTGGTAGCGAATACGAAGTTTAACTGTCATGTAATTTTAGTCCGATAATAAGGCTAAGCCAAGTATCAGGAAATCATAATTGACAAAACAAGATAGGATTCAGTTTAAAGGTATTTGAATTCAAAGCAAGGTCAAAAAATCGACTATCAATAGCTCTGACGCGATACATAAAATGTTGGGAACCGACACACAGTCGTTGGGTACACTCATTCATATAGTTGAAGCAGACCTTAGTAGTAACAATCTAACTGACGATGCTTTGCCTTCGGGGTGCTATGTTATCTATGATTCTTTTGGTGGACGAGTTACTGGGAACGAATGTCCAGTCCGAGTAGTGAACGACGAATGCTAACCAGAGTAGCTAAACGACTCTATTTAGATTAAGGCTTATTCGAATTCAATAAAAAACGCGTTATTGCCAAGTAGCAATAACGCGTTTTTTTGTATTAGCTTGATGATCTATCTTAGTTTGCCAATGGAGCACTTGCTGGTGGCAAGTCACGTTTCTTAAACACCTTACCGTATAGGATCAAGCATTAGATTTATAGAGTTCAAAATGCTCAGAGATAGAGACGGGATCTGATGGTTAAAATACTGTTTTAACGTACATAAGTTGATAATTTTAATAGAAGTTATACTAAACAGATAAATTCTATATTTGCCACATTAATCACCAAGGTGACGATATAAGTGATTGTTATGGATACACAAAGGCTAGTACAATCGGCGGCATAAAAAACTAGATAGAAAGATTCTGTATTTAAATGCAGAATCTTTCGGTCTAATAGCTGTTAGCTGTCCATCGAAGATAGGAGTTAATATTGAACAAAAATAAAGAATCGCACCCGATCCGTAATGGTGTCGTTGCGTCTGTAATTGGCGGCATTATTTTATCTTTTTGGGCGCCGTTTAGAGAGCTTTTAGTTAAGGGTGCATTATGGTGTTGGGGACTACTGACTTCGATTTGGGGGTGGTTCTCATCTACACACGAAATCTACGGATGGGTATTGGCGCTATTAATTGTCTTGTCATTTCCTACATTAATTAAATTGGTTTCCGTAGTGGCAAGGAAAAAAGAACCAGGAGTGGAACAGTTATACAAGTCAGATTTCCTATTTGGCGCTGACTGGGATTGGTACTATTTAAATGGTGAAATTAAAAATCTGTGGTGTTTATGCCCCTCCTGCAAGAGTGAACTAGTATACTCAGAATTCATACCAGATAGGTATAATTTTACTCATGACGGTTTGGAGCCAAAAACAGATTTTCTATGTGAACGGTGTAATACGACAAGATGTTCGCTGAAAGGAAATAAACGATATGCTCTTGGCACAGTGGAAAGAGAAATACGTAGAAAAATCAGAAATAATGAGTGGCAAAACAGCTAACAAAGCGTTTAAGGCAGATTCGCAACGCTTGGCGGTTTCACTTCGATTTGGCTGCTGTGTTTAAGGCGCAATGGTTTAGTTCGGTGGTCGCGCTGCTCACTACTTAACGCGGCGTTAGTTTGCAAAGGGCAGAAAAGCATTTATGGTCTAAAAGCTTTGTTCTACGCTCTAGCTATTCACCTGTT
>NZ_JBGOOM010000014.1:0-112362 GCF_041439575.1 Vibrio sp. 5S239
GCAGCTAAAGTCTGGGTCTCACCTTACCCGATTGGAGTGCTTATTATCCATACAAGCGTTTAAGACAGATTCCCAACGCATGGCATTTTTCATTTCATCGTTGGGTTTTGTGTTTACGGTGGTATGGTTAAGTTTCGTGGTGGCGTTGCTCACTACTTAACGCGGCGTTATAACTCATGAGCTCGCTCGAAAGTCTAGCAAGTGTATTTGATGTTTCTTTAATCGGGTTGTTTCATATGAGCTTGGTTTATCTTTACGAGGCAGTTATGAAGTCTAGACAATGTCCCAAGTGTCGGAAAAATGTTGCATTTAGCTGGTTTTTCTTTAGTTCTCATTGGACGAAGTATCGTTGTATTGAATGTGGGTCGCTGATGAAATGGAGTAGGAGGCGAGCTTATCTAGGAGCAATATCCGGTGGTTTCGCTGGCCCATTTGTCATTTCTACACAATCTCTCATTCCATCTGCGTTTCTTAGAGTCTCTATTGCTATTATTTTCGCAATAGTTTTGGCAGTTTCTGTGAATAAGCAGATTGAGTACATCGACGAAACTGAGTTATAACAAAGCGCTTAAGGCAGATTCGCAACGTGTTGCATTTTTAGTATGCGTTGATTTATGTGTTTAAGGTGTTATGCGGTGGCTTCGTACTGCGTTGCTCACTACTTAGCTTAGCGTTAGCCGTCATCATCGTTGGAATTAGAACTAGAGGAATAAAATTGAGTTCACCAATATTAGAAGCTCTTCCTGCATTACATGTAACTGTGATTGGTGTAGTCGCAGCTTTCTTTTCTGCTTTTGCTATTTACGCGTATCAAAAAGTGAACGATGCGAAAGAAAAGCTAGATGAAGCTCTAAAGCACAGTATGTCTGTTAGCACACCCAATTCAATGATGTTCAATGGTAACAATGTTTACTTGAATCAAGATGGAACTTTGAATTGGGACGAGAGAGGTAAGGAAACGTTGCGCAGAGCGACAATGCTGTATTCATATTTAGATTACGAGGAAAAATATGGAGTACCGCGAAGCTCTTTCCAAAGAGAACCTAGCCCAGAAGAGGTGATTTCAGTATGCAATGAGCTTTTTTCTCTCTTCACAACAATCTTTACGACCTACCCATTTTGGAACAATAATCTTGTTCACATTCAGGGGCAAACGGATAAGGTTATCCAGTCGTGTTCAAAGGAATTTGATACAAAGCGTATTCAGGAAATGCAAAGGATCGTCGGGTATTTAAATTGGACTTGGAGTACGAGTAATCGTTCTCTTATGACACTGGCAAGTCGTGGTATGGAGTTTACTCGCCAGCAGCAATTGAAAGAACAAACAGAGATGTTTGAAAAGCAGGTGGTCAATATGCCAGATCAAATGCCTAAAAGTGAGCAAGAGAGAATTTAGAAGCAATTTCATCAACCTCATGTTGATAGAGTTACTGACTTTCAAGGTGTCTTTGTTAGTTACTTTGAAAAATCGCATGTTGTTGAAAGGGATGTTATTCCGTTGCTTTCTTCCTCTATTTCTAGCTTCAATACTTACAACGAAACTTTTAGAGTTAAAGAAACAACGCTCAAAGTTATTACCCTGATTATGTTTAATATGGTGTTTGGTGTATTACTTCCCTTAGTGACTCTAAATTTACTGGTTGGAGTCAATTTTAAGTGGTCTAACTTTTGGTTTAGTTCGTTTGAGTACTTTGTTTTATTTTCAACAATGTTTCCATATCTATGGGCATGTAAGTTCTTGTTTAACAAAGTTAAGAAGTTGAACTTTGCATAAACGGCTAACAAACTGTTTAAGAGTGATTCGCAACGCGTGGCATTTTTACTGGTGGTATGCGGAAGCTTCGGTATTGCGTTGCTCACATATATGGTCTCCCCCAGTTCTGCAAGTCAGCAGCATGATTAAAAGCGCAGGTTAACTTCCATATATACGGCCTGTTTAACGGCTATTGCCTTGGCCAAGATGAGGAAGTCGAACACGAAGTCCTAATCACCTTATCGACTTTGTAAGACAGTGTGAGTATAAGGTTTTCAACGTGTAGGATTTGTCCTGTTATTCATCTTACTACGTACTGTGCAAAGGGTTGGTGATCATCATTAGCTTTGTTTTGGTTGATACTCTTCATTTTTAGTTATAACGGCCCACGCTATGCGCATGAGTTTGTTTGCTAAAGCGACAGCGGCTCTGTTTGGCCCTCGTCGTTCTTGGAGTTCAAGCATCCACTTACTTAGATTATCGGATTTAAATTTGGCGCGCCTCAGCGCTGCTCTTGCACCATGAACGAGAAGGGAGCGGATATACATTGCCTCTTTTGGTTATTCCTAGAAGAATGACTTTGTCGCCGCTGGTATCTTGCTTTGGTACAAGCCCCATTGCGGCGGAGGCATCTCTACCGGTTTTGAACTGTTGTCCAGAGCCAAGCCATACCGCAACGGCTTGGCTAGTGAGTGGCCCAAAGCCCGGAATAGACATGAGTCGCTTTGCGTTTTCGAACTGCTTGATGGTTTGGTTAAGTTTATCGTCGAACCATTTTACTTGTTCGTCGGTGTATAAATATCGTTCGTACTGATGGAATAATAGCTCTCTTAATATACAAGACAGTTTGTTTTCATCGTTCTCGAGTATTTCGGGTATGGCCTTTCTGAAAGCAGCGGCTCCTTTGGGCATAATGATGCCGTATTCAGAGATAAGGCCACGCACTTGATTAACGATACGAGTTCTTTCAGTGACGAGCAGACGTCTCATTCGAATGAGAGATTGGATGTCTTGTTGCTCGACGGATTTATGAGGAACAGGGTGAGGTCTTTTGTAGAGCGCGACTTCGTCAATGGCTTCAGCATCGTTATAGTCGTTTTTCTGTTTACGCCTTTGAGTTTTCACATGCTGGGGTGCGTAGAGTATGACTTCGTGACCGAACTGAGAGAATTCACGAGCCCAGTAGTGTGCGCCGGAACAAGCTTCCATGGCGATAGTACAGGTTTCTTTATTGGCGATGTAACTAAGTAGTTTACTTCGTTGAAGTTTTTTACGGCAAAGATTCTTTCCTTTATGATTGATTTCAAAAAGAAAGAAGATATTTTTTGCTAAATCGATGCCGATGATTTTATGCTGAGTCATGGTCTTCTCCTTTTACTTCGGACCTGAACACTCCAAGCATGGCTTACCGTCATGTGAAGTGGTAGGGGGAGACCATCTCATCACCTTAATGCGGCGTTATGTTTACAAAAGCAAAAAAGCTGTCTTGAGGAAAAGACTGGGGATTTCTCCGACTTTTTAGCTTCTTCGATATTCAGCAATTTGAGTCCAGTTATCCAAAATTCTTTGCAATAGCCAGCCTCGCGCAAACCAAGTTCGTGGGTTGCTTCATTGTAGAGTTGTGGAAATATCGGTTGAGAGCTTCTCTGGCTCAAAGTCGCTTTGATTGGATGGGTTAGGATTGGCAAAATCACGAGCTTTAAACTGATCGCATTTGTCGACCAAGTTAGCTTAAAAACTTGGTAATGGTTTTGAGCAATGCCGTAAAATCGGCGGTTCTTTGTCATGTAGGTTTTCTTAAACCGTAATCATAACAAGGCATTAAAGTGGGACTTGGCCCGCGTGGCTTTTTTAGTTTGCGTTAAGTTTTGTGATTAAGGCGTAATGCAGAAACATTGTATTGCGGGCCTGCACCCCTTAACGCAGCGTTAGGCTTTACTGGAGAGTTCTATGCTAGATGACAAGAATGTTCGTATTATCTACTCTTTTTGGGATTTTTCTCAGGCTCTATCGGCATTAACTTTTTTGTTAGATGACTTTGAGCCTGAAGAGAAATACACATACGTGGAGTTAAGACGGTTTAGGTGTTTCGAAACCACACTAATTATATCGATGGCTCGTCCTTTCGAACAGAGTCGAGGTTTTACAACTATCAACCTAAAGAATGTTGGGGTTAAGCTAAATCAAGATGAACGTTTCTTGGTGAACAAAGTTTGTAGTTTAAGAAAAAAAGTTATAGCTCACTCAGATCAAGATGAAATGCATTTCTATCTAGCTACTCATGAATTAGAAAATACTAGCTTGATACGTCCGGATATTCGGCTTGACGAAAGTTTGTATTTTACCTATCAAGAATTCCGTGAATTGGAAATCTTATTAAGAAAACTGAAAAATAAGATATACGAATATGTGTTTGATCTAGCGCAAAAGCAGCCCGAAGTCATAGAGTTCTATAAAAAACCAAAATCTTGGGATAATAAAGCTTAGTATCAAGTTTGAAGTGCGACACTTTTTATAGATGCGCATGAATGTAATCCGTTGGCGTTCTATACCCAAATTTTTTACGTGTGCGCGTATTTAATTTGTGTGCAATTTCATTGCAGAGCTTTTGTGTCACGTGTGACATAGAAGTTCGTTTTGGTAAGTACTGTTGTATCAAGCCATTGGTGTTTTCATTAGTACCTCGTTCCCATGAATGGTATGGATTTGCAAAGTAAAATAGCCAGTTACGGTGTTTTTCTAGTTGTCCGTAACCGTGGAATTCAATGCCGTTATCAGCAATTATCGTTTTAAAAGGTAAATCAGAGCGGGTCATGATTTTACTCATTCTCACGTTGAGTTACTCGCTTGTTCTATCGTCCATTTGACCAATAAATGTGTAGTTAGTCATTCTGTCGACTAAAGTCACGATACAGTGCTTGGTTTCGCGACCAACGACGGTATCAATTTCCCAGTGGCCAGGCTCTTTTCGATGCTCAGCTTTTATAGGCCTTTCGTAATATGACGCTTTGCTGCCAGCCGTCCTCGGCTGTCTTTTGAGTTGTACCTTTTACGCCTTTTTTAAGTCGATTGTCGTAGGTGTTTCCATAGCGTTCCGCCGAGTACTTTGTCGTTCCAAGCGTGCTGATAAATGAGTTTGTGGCTCATTGTTGGATAGCCACTCCCCTTAGGTAACCGACGATTTGGTCAGGGCTCCAGTCCAGCCGTAGCAAGGTTTCAGGAAGTTTGAAGTCAAGTTTGTCATAGCGTTTATTTCTACGTGAACGACTCAACCGGTTACGAGTCATTTTTTGGCCTCGTTCGGGTTCGTATGAGTATCTATTGAAGAACTTGTTGTACGGGAATTACGTTCGATTTCTCGATGTATGGTGCTTTGTGACGACCCAGTTGTTTGGCTATTTTAGCGGTACTCATTCCTTGCTTTCTGAGTGCAGAAATCATATACCTTTCATTCTCGGTGAGGTGCGTGTATTTCATTTTTTTACTTCTTGGCGGGAGCAAACTTCATGATTATCGCACCTTATTGTTTTTATGTTCAGGGGGAGGGCCACTTCGTACTTGAATCCAGTCTGGTAAGATTTTCTATCTTTATTTTTTAGTATAAATTTAAGTTTGATAATTTATAACTATATGAAATTAAAAATGAATAAAGAATCTACAGTTGCTGGACAAGCTGTCTACTCTAAGAAAGTACTCTCAATATACGATCTCTGGGTTTTAGGTATCTCAAATAACTATTTTTGGAAATGCCCAACTAAATTTATTAGTAAGCAATTTTCAATGTTAGTTTCATCTAACCATTTAGATGTTGGTGTTGGCTCAGGTTATTATCTAAAGAATTTTCTACCTCAATCAACAAAACGTATCGCTTTGCTAGATTTGAATCAAAATAGTCTTGATACAACTTCAAAAGCAATCAACCACTTTGAACCTGAAGTTTACTGCGGGGATGTGCTTGAGCCTCTTGAGTTAAATATCGATAAATTTGATTCAATTAGTGTTAATTATTTACTTCATTGCTTGCCTGGAAGTCTGATTGACAAGTGTATTATGTTTAAGCATCTAAAGGACCATCTGAACGATGGTGGGGTATTGTTTGGTAGTACAATTTTGGGCAAGGGTACAAAACTAAACTTTTTCGCCAAAAAATTGATGGATGTTTACAATAAGAAAGGAATATTTAGTAATAACAACGATGATCTAGACACATTGCTGTTATTGTTAAACAAACACTTTACTGATGTAAAAGTAGAAGTGATAGGATGTGTTGCGTTATTTTCAGGTAAAAAAACATAACAAATGCATCAACACGTTATACTAAACTCGGCAATCTCAGTTTGCCGAGTGTTTCTCGTTTTAAGGCGTCAATATTAAGTATAATCGCATAGAAGTGAACGTGTTATGCAGGCGTTATATGTTTTGGCCAATTTAGGATTGCTAAGAAAAGCAGAGGCTCATGAGTTAGACTTCATCTACTCAATGGGCTTCGATGTCTGGGGTGATGGTCTTTCGTCCGAGGAGTACCTAGCTGGTTGTCGTAACAGTGAAAAATACTTATCAGGTACTTGGTACGTATTGGTTGAAAATGATCAAGTCGTATCATCTCTTATTGTTTATAGTGGCATATTCGGTCTTAAAGAGAACTCTTTTGGTATTGGCTCTGTGGCTACACCCCTAGAACTACGACACCAAGGCTATGCGTCAAAGTTGGTTAATCTAGTCAAATCTGAGTTATTTGATAAAAACGATGGTAAGGCCTTGTACCTGCATAGTGATATTGAACAGCAGTTCTATATGAAGCTTGGTTTTGTTAGTATTCAGGGTTCTGACTGTATGATTTATACAAAGGAACCAGTGGCTTCTGATGGATCAATACCAGCATACTTTTAGCTTTGAGTTCTACATATAACAAGAGACTATGAGACCAATAGTTATTTTGGCGCTATCTATGTTTTCATACCATCACATCTAAGCTACAAATTTAGTGCCGTATTATAAGTTTCCTACTGCCACAGAGCCAGCAGAAACACAAAAAGACCAATTCCAAGCATTACTTTTAGAAGTAAGCCAAGAGGGGCACCACCTTTTGGCGCTTTATTGCAACATCCCATAATCGTTTCCTAATTCGTCGTGGATTTCATGTCACCATAAACCTTTCCCTTACGGTAAGGTCAATGCATTTATGACTCAGATCTCAGGCAACAAAAAAGCGAACCAAGTGGTTCGCTTTTGTTTATCTAAAATCTACAAAAATTAGTCTTCGTAGTTGTCGATGCTTGGGCAAGAACAGATTAGGTTACGGTCGCCGTATACGTTATCTACACGGTTAACAGTAGGCCAGTACTTCGAGTTCTTGGTTGCTTTCGATGGGAAGCAAGCCAGTTCGCGAGAGTAAGGGCGATCCCATTCAGCGCCTGAAAGGTCAACTTGTGTGTGCGGTGCGTTCACTAGAGGGTTGTTGTCTAGTGGCCATTCACCCGCTTTTACTGCTGCCATTTCGTGACGGATTGCGATCATCGCTTCACAGAAACGGTCTAGCTCTTCTAAACCTTCAGATTCAGTTGGCTCTACCATTAGTGTGCCAGCGACTGGGAAAGACATAGTCGGCGCGTGGAAACCAAAGTCCATTAGACGCTTAGCAATATCTTCTTCGCTGATGCCTGTGTCTTCTTTAAGTGGACGAATATCGATAATACATTCGTGCGCTACGCGGCCGTTCGTGCCACGGTAAAGAACAGGGTAGTGAGGACGTAGTTTTTCCATCACGTAGTTCGCGTTCAGAATCGCTACTTTAGTTGCCTCTGTTAGGCCAGGTTCGCCCATCATTGCGATGTAAGCCCAAGAGATAGGTAGGATTGAAGCACTGCCTAAATCTGCCGCTGATACCGCGTAGTCAGAACCTTGTACACCGTTTTCGATGTGACCTGGTAGGAAAGGTGCTAGGTGCGATTTAACGCCGATAGGCCCCATACCCGGACCGCCACCACCGTGTGGGATACAGAATGTTTTGTGTAGGTTCAAGTGAGATACGTCTGAACCGATGAAGCCAGGTGAAGTTAGACCTACTTGAGCGTTCATGTTCGCGCCGTCTAGGTAAACCTGACCGCCCGCTGCGTGAACTTGTTCACACACTTCTTTCACTTGCTCTTCATATACGCCGTGCGTAGAAGGGTAAGTGATCATGATGCTTGATAGGTTTTCTTTGTGCTTCTCGATTTTCGCTGCTAGGTCTGTCATGTCGATGTTGCCATCTTCATCACACTTAACAACCACTACCTTCATTGAAACCATAGACGCTGTTGCAGGGTTAGTACCGTGCGCAGAGCTTGGAATCAGACAAACGTTACGGTGAGCTTCACCGCGGCTTGCGTGGTAACGTTGAATCGCGATTAGACCTGCGTATTCGCCAGATGCACCAGAGTTAGGCTGTAGTGAAAAATCGTCGTAACCGGTGATTTCACACAGCTTCTCTTTGAGATCTTTTGCTAGTGCAGTGTAACCAGCGGCTTGCTCTAGAGGTGCGAATGGGTGAATTGAACCAAACTCAGGCCATGTTACTGGAATCATCTCAGCAGCAGCGTTCAGCTTCATCGTACAGCTGCCCAGTGGGATCATGCCGTGCGTTAGTGAGAAGTCTTTGTTCTCAAGCTGTTTTAGGTAACGCATCATTTGCGTTTCGCTGTGGTGCGTGTTGAATACAGGGTGAGTTAGGAACTCTGATTCACGACGGCAGTTTTCTGGAATTGCTGCAAACTCGTTTGATGCAATGTCAGAAGATAGCGCTTGAACGTCTTCTTTCACGTCGAAGATTGCGAATAGGGCGTTCACGTCGTCGACCGTGGTTGTTTCATCTAAGCTGATACCGATTTTGCCAACAAGTCGACGAAGGTTGATGTCTGCTGCTTGCGCTTTCGCGTACAGTGAATCTGTCTTGTCTTCTGTGTTCAGCGTGATGGTATCAAAGAAGCTGTTGTTGGTTAGCTCGTAACCCGCTTTAGTCAGGCCAGCCGCTAGGATAACTGTCATGTGGTGTGTACGACGAGCAATAGTACGAAGACCTTCTGCACCGTGGTAAACAGCGTAGAAAGACGCCATGTTTGCTAGAAGTGCTTGAGCTGTACAGATGTTCGATGTCGCTTTCTCGCGGCGGATGTGTTGCTCACGAGTTTGCATTGCCATACGTAGCGCTTGGTTACCGTGAGTATCGATAGATACACCGATTACACGACCTGGCATTGTACGCTTATGCTTTTCACGAGTACCCATGAATGCAGCGTGTGGACCGCCGTAACCCATAGGAACACCGAAACGTTGTGCTGAACCGATAACTACGTCTGCGCCCATTTCTCCAGCTGGCTTCAGTAGAGCAGAAGCAAGTAGGTCAGTTGCAACCGTTACCAGTGTTTTGTTTGCTTGAGCTTTCGCAATGATGTCTGTTAGGTCACGAACTTCACCCGTTGTACTCGGGTATTGAAGAAGCGCACCAAATACGTCTTGCTCTGGAAGTGTTTCAAGAGCGCCAACCATTACTTCAAAACCGATGTACTCAGCACGAGTTTTAACAACTTCTAGTGTTTGAGGGTGAACATCGTCAGCAACGAAGAATACTTTGCTCTTGCTTTTGCCAGCACGCTTACACAGTGTCATCGCTTCGCCTGCCGCTGTCGCTTCATCAAGAAGGGATGCGTTCGCGATTTCCATACCGGTTAGGTCCATTACCATTTGTTGGTAATTGAGTAGAGCTTCAAGACGACCTTGAGAAATCTCTGGTTGGTATGGTGTGTAAGCTGTGTACCAGCCTGGGTTCTCTAAAACGTTACGTAGAATAACGTTTGGAGTGAATGTGTTGTAGTAGCCTTGGCCAATGAAAGTACGTTTCACTTGGTTTAGGTTAGCGATCTCTTTAAGAGAGGTCAGCATGTCCATTTCGCTTAGTGGTGCAGCAAGTATCATTGGTTTTTCAAGGCGGATTTGTGCAGGAACCGTTTCGTCGATCAGTGCTTCTAAGCTAGTCGCGTTGATCGCTTCAAGCATTTTTTGCTGGTCTGCTTTATTAGGGCCGTTATGACGAGCAACAAACTCGTTTTGAGTACCCAGGTCTTTCAGTAATTGGCTTTGAAGTAATTCAGTCATGATATGTTCTACTTTCTCTCTGGAGCCGTGAGCTAGCCCCTAAAATTAAGCTGCTCAAAAGAGCAGCTTTATCGTAATGAGGTTACCTATTAGTCTTCTTCGATAGAGCTTAGGTATTCTTCCGCATCTTTAAGGTTGTTTAGTTCAGATGCATCAGACATCTTCACTTTAACAATCCAACCACCTTCATAAGATTCTTCGTTAATTAACTCAGGGCTATCTTCTAATTCTTCGTTGATTTCTACAATTTCGCCAGAGATTGGTGCGTAGATATCAGAAGCTGCTTTCACTGATTCAACGAGAGAGAAGCTTTCGCCAGCTTCGATTTCGTCTCCAGTGTCAGGCAGGTCAACAAACACAACGTCACCTAGCATTTCTTGAGCGTGCTCAGAAATACCGATAGTCACAGTACCGTCACCGTTGTCTTTTACCCACTCGTGGCTGTCTGCAAACTTTAGTGTATTGTCCATTGCTTATTCTCCAAAAATTTATGAGGTTTTAATTTAAATCTTAAAAACGGTTTAACGGTAAAGAGGGAAGCGCTTGCAAAGCTCTTTAACTTGTTTGCGAACACGTTGCTCAACTTCAGCGTTGCCTTCAGGGCTTTCAACTAAGCCATCAAGTACATCACCGATCCATTCACCGATAAGTTTGAATTCTTCAGTGCCAAAACCACGACTGGTTCCAGCTGGCGTACCTAAACGAATACCAGAAGTAATCATAGGCTTCTCTGTATCGAATGGTATACCATTTTTGTTACATGTGATCCCTGCACGCTCTAATGCTTCTTCAGTTACGTTACCTTTCAAGCCCTTAGGGCGAAGGTCAACCAACATCAGGTGCGTGTCTGTACCGCCAGTCACAATGTCACAACCGCGAGTTTGCAATACTTCAGCAAGAACTTTTGCGTTGTCGATCACTGAATCAATATAAGTACTAAATTCAGGGCCAAGTGCTTCACCAAACGCCACTGCTTTAGCTGCGATAACGTGCATAAGTGGGCCGCCTTGTAGGCCAGGGAACACTGCAGAATTGATCTTTTTGTTGATGTCTTCGTGGTTAGTCAGAATCATACCGCCGCGTGGACCACGAAGTGTTTTGTGTGTTGTTGTAGTTACAACGTGTGCGTGAGGTAGTGGGCTAGGGTGAGCACCTGTCGCGATAAGACCCGCGATATGTGCCATATCGACCATTAGGATAGCGCCAACTTCGTCAGCGATGTCGCGGAACTTAGCGAAATCAATAACGCGTGGAATAGCACTACCACCAGCAATAATCATTTTAGGTTGGCTTTCGATAGCTAAAGCGCGAACTGCTTCGTAATCGATTTCTAGAGTGTCGCGGTCTACACCGTATTGAACTGCGTTGAACCATTTACCAGACATTGCAGGACGTGCACCGTGTGTTAGGTGGCCACCAGCGTCAAGAGACATACCTAGGATAGTATCGCCAGGTTGAAGTAGCGCAAGTTTAACCGCGCCGTTTGCTTGAGCGCCAGAGTGAGGCTGTACGTTTGCGTATTCGCATTTGAAAAGCTGTTTAGCGCGCTCAATCGCGATAGCTTCAACGGTATCTACGTGCTCACAACCACCGTAGTAACGACGGCCTGGGTAACCTTCTGCGTATTTGTTAGTTAGGCAAGTGCCTTGAGCTTGCATTACTGCTTTAGAAACGATGTTCTCAGAAGCAATAAGTTCGATTTGTTCGTTTTGACGAGTGTTCTCTGCTTGGATGCCAGCAAATACGGCGTCGTCAGTACCAGATAAGTTCGTAGTGAAAAAGCTGTCTAAGCTATGGTTTTGGTAAGCGTTCATTGTCGAGACCTTTCATTAAGCTAATGGTGATTGTTTTTATAGTCCATTAGGTCTTACGTTGATTTCTGCATCGGTATCGTTTGCGCTGTATAGGTAGAGATAAACGCTAATTGCGTTTTAAATATACTCTTACGGCGTCTAAGCGATCGTTGTAGGGTCAATGCAGCACGAATTAATTCCCAAAAGTTCGGGTAAAAAAACAGCTCTTACAAATGTTAAAATACTCATTTGGTACAAGCTGAAGTAGCATCTCTTCATCTAACAAGTCGATAACATAGCTCCGATAAAATCAATTTTCAATAAAAATTTCCAATAGGAAACAACTTTTCTTATTTTGCTACGAGGAGCACGCTTTATTTCTGTGTGTGCTCTTTAATCAACAAAGCGTTCCATGCAACAATTAAATGAATAGACAGGAAGTAAAAATATAATGAGGGACCTATGTCAGAAGACATTTATGATGAGTACCCATCTTTAACGTTGGCGAAGGAAACGTTAGATCAGAATATCGAACCACTAAAGCTCGGTCAGCGTATTAAAGATATCCGCGGTAAGCTCGGGATTACGCTAGAAGAAGCAAGCCAAAGAACGGGCTTGGCACGCTCTACGCTCAGCAAAATAGAGAACGAACAAATCTCGCCAACCTTTCAAGCTATGCAAAAATTAGCGATGGGTTTGCAAATTGACATGCCACAACTCTTTGAACCGCCAAGGAAAAAAGTCGCAACAGGACGTCGTGACTTAACTAAGGCTGGTCAAGGCAAACCTCACCCAACACCGACTTATGAGCATGAATTGCTTGCGACTGAGCTTTCTAATAAGAAAATGATGCCGTTTAAAAGCCGCGTAAGAGCACGTACTTTTGAAGAGTATAGTGATTGGGTTCGTCACGACGGTGAAGAGTTCTTAATGATCATTTCGGGTGATGTGATGTTCTACTCAGAATTCTACGAACCGGTACCAATGAGCGAAGGCGATAGCATGTATTACGACGCTAATATGGGCCATATGTTGGTTTCTATCAGTACAGAAGATGCGCTCATTTTGTGGGTGACTGCAAAATAAATTAACAATCTTAGAATTTCTTATAGTGAATGCAAACGTTTGCTTTTGTTTCGAACGTTAGCCAATAGCCGCGATATTGATGTGAAAATCATCAATGTCGCGTTTTTTGTATGTAACGAGTGATTGTTTTTAAATTGTTAAATGTCACATTTTGAGCTGTTTTAATCTTGTTAAGGGTGTAAAACTGATTCAGGCTTGTTTATTATAGTGAACACGGTTTACTCATGTTGATTGAAGTTTACTGAAGTGAATTCTTAGAAAGTGAGTTGTAGAGATTTTATACAGCCAACCCGATGTATCAAGCTAACGATGTAAGCCTATATAAAAGGCATCACTTTTTACTATCTACTGCTTCTAAGGTTAAGACGTCAATGTTACTGACGCGAATACGCTGAGGTGACTAATGATGAAGCTTATCGTTAGAAGCGACTCTAAATAGAGATATAAGCGGCAGATTCGATTTGGAAAGCCTGCAACGCTTCATGGAGAAGAAAATGACTCAAGAACACGCTAATCAAGACCTACTAACAACACCACTGCATGCACTTCACATAGAAGAAGGTGCAAAAATGGTTCCTTTCGCTGGCTACGATATGCCAGTTCAGTACCCACTAGGTGTAAAAAAAGAGCACTTGCACACTCGTGATGCTGCCGGTCTTTTTGATGTTTCTCATATGGGGCAACTTCGTCTTCATGGCGCGAACGCAGCGGCTGTCTTAGAATCTTTGGTTCCTGTAGATATTATTGACCTTCCTTCTGGTAAGCAACGTTACGCGTTCTTTACTAACGAGCAGGGCGGTATCATGGACGACCTAATGGTGGCTAATTTAGGCGATCACCTGTTTGTTGTTGTAAACGCAGCTTGTAAGACACAAGATATCGATCACCTAACGGCTCACCTTCCTGCAGACGTAGAGATGGAAGTGATTGATGATCGTGCTCTGTTAGCACTTCAAGGTCCTAAAGCATCGGAAGTTCTGGCTCGTTTCCAACCAAGCGTTGCAGACATGCTGTTTATGGACGTTCAAAAAGTCGATATCGATGGCGTTGAATGCATCGTGAGCCGTAGTGGTTACACAGGTGAAGATGGCTACGAAATCTCCGTACCAAACGATCACGCTGAAGCTCTCGCTCGTAAACTAACTGCAGAAGTAGAAGTAGAGTGGATCGGCCTTGGCGCACGTGACTCACTTCGTCTTGAGTGTGGTCTATGTCTATATGGTCACGATCTAGATACAACAACAACGCCAGTAGAAGCTAGCCTTCTATGGGGCATTCAAAAAGTGCGTCGTACTGATGGTGAACGTGCAGGCGGTTTCCCTGGTGCTGATATCATTCTTGAGCAAATCGCAACGAAAGACGTTCAACGCAAGCGTGTTGGTCTAGTGGGTCAAACTAAAGCGCCAGTACGAGAAGGCGCTGAGCTGTTCGATGCTGAAGACAACAAGATTGGCGTTGTAACAAGTGGTACTGCTGGCCCTAACGCCGGCAAGCCAGTTTCTATGGCGTACGTTCGTACTGACCTGGCGGTTATTGGCACTGAGGTATTCGCTGATGTTCGTGGCAAGAAGCTACCAATGACAGTAGAAAAAATGCCATTCGTACCTCAACGTTACTACCGTGGTTAATCTCTTTTAAGAGCAAACACCAAGTTTAACGAAAGCCTATTGTTTTCTTTTCTGTATTGAAAAGTCTAACAGTGGGCTTTTTTGTGTTTAAGAGCGTATTTAGTTTGAATTGCTACGCTTAAGTCTCGTCATTTTAAATTGGCTTATAAAATAATAAGTATGTCATTACAGTTGAGAATATTCACTATACTGTTAGTTATGACATGCTATGGTAGCGAATCTTTCATTATTCAATAAGTAGTAGGGATTGCAAGGAGTTACCTATGAATGAGATCCATCCAGTTAGTCCGATTCGTAAAGCCGTTTTAGGGCTCTTAGCGCCATTAATCTATACATCAAGTGTTATGGCAGTAGAAAGCACGGTCGAAATGACTGCTGAAGTAGGGGTGACACCTTATATTGTGAATGGTAGTGACGCTTCAGTCAGTGAATTTCCTTCAATGGCG
Organism: Vibrio sp. 5S239; assembly: GCF_041439575.1. Lineage (NCBI taxonomy): Bacteria > Pseudomonadati > Pseudomonadota > Gammaproteobacteria > Vibrionales > Vibrionaceae > Vibrio > Vibrio sp. 5S239. The sequence continues at coordinate 14,840 of NZ_JBGOOM010000014.1, forward strand.
AGCTTGTTCATTGACCGTATCGATTACGATGGCGTCTATTCAACAGGCCCTTATTGTGGTGCGACAATTTTAAATCCAACGCATATTTTAACCGCTGCGCACTGTATTTACGGTGATGAAGAAGGGCAGCTGTTTACTTCAGTTGCCCCTCAACTGGAAGACACTTCCCAATTCCCTAACGGTAACATTCAAAAAGCACGAGTTTCAGAAGTTTACTATCGCAGTGACTATTCAAATGCGTTGAGCGATCTATTACGTAATGATGTTGCTGTTCTCAAGCTAGAAAGCGCACTGAACATCGATTCAGTTAACGATGTGGTTAAGCGTCCTTTTGATGAGAGTTACCGTGTTGGTGTTAATAACTTCGTTGCTGTTGGGCATGGTGATACACTTTCAGGCTTTGATGGCACAACGATATTACAGAGAGCGCCATTAAATTATGTAGATAACCCTACATGTGCAAAAGTATTCAATGGTGGTTCAGCACTGACGAGTAATCAAATTTGTTTTGTTGGTAACTATAGTACCTTCACTAAGTTATACGGCGGTACTTGCCAGGGGGATTCTGGTGGTCCTGTTTACTGGAAAGATGGTACTGATTATAGACAGGTAGGTATTACCAGTTTTGGACCTGAAACATGTGGTGGCAGCTCTGCTGTAACGTCTGTATTTACGGAAATATTAGACTACAAAGTTTGGATCGACAGTGTTATTGCTGGTAACGAAACCGCTAAGTTTGTTGCTACTGACGCCAAACGAACGGCTTATGTGAATGCGCTAAATTCATCTGGTTCTGGTAGCAGTGGTGGTAGCGTATCGTTTGGTTTGCTTGGTGTGTTGATATTACTTGGTGGCGTCAGAAGAGCAATATTACGTTAAGAGCGAGTCACTATTAATTAAGCTTAAATAACGGCTATTGAGTCAATGAGTCAATAAAGTCTGACTGCTATTTTATATTTTGCCCATTTTGGTGCCATAGAACGATTAGCTGATTTTTCCTCGGAGTTGTTTTGTGGTACTTCTTTGTTTTTTACTTTCTAAACGTCTCTTTTGAGAACCTTTTGTCGGTTTTGTCGCTCGTCTCACTTTTTGAACTTTTGTTGCTTCTAAGATGAGTTCTTTCAAACGCACCAAAGCATCGTCTCGGTTTTGTTCTTGAGTTCTATATTGCTGCGCCTTAATGATAATCACACCCTCTTTGGTGATGCGGCTATCTTTGTATGCTAATAGTTTCTCTTTATAGAAATCAGATAGGGTGGAGTGCTTAATGTCAAAACGTAAATGTATCGCGCTTGATACTTTATTGACGTTTTGGCCGCCAGCCCCTTGTGCTCTGATCGCTGTTAACTGGATCTCCCAGTCTTGAATCGAAACAGAGTTAGATATTTGTAACATAAAAATCCATAGTTAACGGAAATATGCGGTCATGATACTGAATATTGGTTATGGTATCAGTAACTTTCTTAAAGAGTGGTAGTAGTAATGAAAATAGATTTGACGATGTATGAAGGGTTGATCTTTGATATGGATGGTACGTTAATCGATACAATGCCTGCTCATGTCAAAGCATGGCAAAAAACGGCAGAGCAGTTCGGCTTTCATTTCGAAGCGTCTTGGCTACATAGTTTAGGTGGTATGCCGAGTTATAAGATCGCCGGTGAAGTGAACAGTAAGTATGGTTTATCACTCGATCCCCACGCGGTCTCGACATTTAAAATGGCTGCGTTTGCGGCTATTGAAGACAAAGGAGACGTTATCCCTTGTACCCATTCTTTGTTGTTAGAATACTTAGGCGACAAGAAAATTGCGGTAGGGACGGGCAGTCAGCGTAAAAGCGCTGAACAATTGCTAGAGAAAACGGACATCTTGAATAAGCTTGATATTTTGGTAACAGCGAGCGACGTTAAGAATCATAAGCCAAACCCTGACACTTTCTTGGATGCATGTTTAGGAATGGGTTTGCGGCCAAAGCAGTGTGTTGTATTTGAAGATACCAATCTTGGTAAGCAGGCGGCGCACGCTGCGGACATGGATTGCATTCTAGTGGTGGAAGGTAATCAATTAGAGTTTTATCCAGCACCAGACTAAAGTACAGCCTAGTATAGACGATATTACTCTCTCCGCTAGGCGATCTCGTTCATTTCAGCGTCTAGGAACAAACACACATTATTTCGACCTGCCGCTTTTGCCTCGTATAATGCTAAGTCTGCGCACTTATAATTGAGTGCAGGGTCATCTGTGAGGTTGGTGATTCCTCCACTTACCGTTGTCACGTTGTCGAGTTCAATGCTGATAGCTATTCTTAGCCTGTTAAGTACATACTCTGCTTCTTCAGTTGTTGTATGAGGTAAAATAACGCCAAACTCTTCGCCACCAATACGAGCGACAAAGTCGGTTTCACGACATTCTCTTTGTAATATTCGAGCGACGGTTTGAATGACTCGATCACCATAGTCGTGGCCAAACCGATCGTTAATACGTTTGAAGTGGTCAATATCTAAGATAGCTAAGCAAGACTGTTCTCGGGTCGGGTAACGATTTACACGAGAGCATTCGTCGCGAAGTTCACGGTCGAACTTACGTCGGTTCCAACAGCCTGCTAATGCATCTTTCTCACTCAAATTTCTTAGTTTGTTCTCAAGTTCTTTGTGTTTACTTATATCTACAAATGATGCGACATAAAATTGAATGGTACCTTTTGAGTCTTTGATGGTTTGAATTCGAAGTATTTCCGTAATCAACGATCCGTCTTTACGACGATTCACCACTTCACCTTCCCACATGCCTTTTTGCTTGATTACGCTCCACATTTTGATGTAGAACTCCTGGTTGTAGCGGCCAGAGGCAAACATAGAAGGTTGGCGGCCTTTCACATCTTCCAAATCGTAGCCACTTACACGAGTAAACTCCTGGTTCACTTTAATGATTCGATTATTTCTGTCGGTAATGACTAAGGCCGACATGCCATTCATTGCCACTTTGGCTAATTGGCTTTCGATGCTGTTCTTTTTGTGGTTTTTATTCCATAGCACGAAGCCTGCTGAAATCATTGAGATTAGTATTGTGAGTGTAATAACTTGCACAATGATCGCGTGGTTTTCTCTTTGGTATTGACTACTAAATTGTTGATTTTTAATATGAAGAACCATGTATATTGGGTCTTCAAATTGCTTTATCTTGGGGCTGATATTTGCATGGAAGTACCAATTTTTACCGTCAAAATAGCTAGAAGAAGTCTTGTCTTGAATTGCTTGCCAAAGTTCGGGGTAAAGATTTGCGTAAGTTTTATTTGAGCGTGACTCAAGAAGGTGTCCAAATGATTCTTCAAGATCAGGCCCCATGATGATATGTCCCGTTTTATTGAGTATTACAGGTACGGCTGCAGATGTGTTGATTTGATAAAGAAGGCGTTCGTAGATTTCTAGAATGTTCAGGTTTGCAATAAAATAACCAAGAACACGACCTTCTGAAGCAACTGGGGTCATAATTCGCAATGTAGGAGTCAATGGGTGAACGACTTCGCCATTTTCGACTTCTAAATCAATGCTACTTGAAATGACTTCACCTATTTTTAAGCGACTAAGCTTTTCAAAGTAGTCACGATCCGATTTATTTTGAAGCTTATGAGTTGGAACTATCGTCGCTTTCTTATTGCGGTAGTTTATACGGAAAATCTCATTACCTTTTAAGTCTAAGTAGCGAAGCTGAGAGTAATATTGTTGAGTACGAGCCAACATTATCCAAAGATCTTGCAATACTTCTCTGTGAATAATCGATGGTTCTTTAATGGCGCGAAGTAACGTTTTTGAATCAGCAATGGAAGGGACTGAATTGGATACTTGTTCCACAATAATAGCTAGCTTGTGGAAGCTGTATTCTATTTGGTTTTGACTGGATTGTTTGATATTTAGCGTGTGCTGAGCTTCAACTCTGTCAAATTCAGAGTTAATGTAGAGTGCTGGTACTAACCCTAAGGCAAACATAGTGCACAGAAATTGGCTGATCAGCTTTTTTATACTTGTATTCATCCACCGTCCTCAAAGAATCCGGTGCAATACTATATATTTTATAGGGCTTTTAATGTGATCTTGACCCAGAACTTTAAGCAATAATTGCATATTACTGCGGTTTTAGTGCAACTTTTTGCTTTGAGACTGTTAATTAAGCCATATAAGTAACAACAAGTCATCGTTAAATTGAGTCCTGCTGATGCCAGTAATACTCGAAGGAGCATGAGCAGGACCTTTGTTCGTGTTTTTATTCTATTTACTAAGGCTCTGTAATCACTAATTTAAACCAATGATGCTCCCTTCGTCATCAATGTCTAACGACATAAATGCAGGTCTATCTGGTAAGCCGGGCATTGTCATTACATTGCCGCATAACGCGTAAACGTAACCAGCACCTGCACACAGTTTGAGTTCTCTAATGGGCACATCAAATTGAGTTGGCGCGCCTTTTATGTGTGTTTCAGTAGAGATAGACAAGGGGGTTTTTGCCAAACAAACGGATAGACCGCTATAACCATGTTTGTTGAACTCTTCGAGCTGTTGCTTAGCAAGTGGTGATAGTGTGATACTTGCCGCGCCATAGCCAACTTCAGCGACTGCCATTAGCTTTTCTTCTAGGCTTTGTTCTGAGTGATACAAAGGCTTAAATTCACTCTCTTTTTGGCAAGCTTTTACTACGGCGTGAGCCAATTGATTCGCCCCTTCGCCACCTCGACCAAATGCTTCGCTCACTTCAACGCTAACGTTTGGGTCGAAGTCGGTGATCATCTGTTTCAAAGCATCTAGTTCTTGAGTTGAGTCTTGTGGGAATCGGTTAATCGCAACAACTGTAGGCACTTGGTATTGCTTGACGTTGTTGATATGCCATTTAAGGTTATCAAATCCTGCAATGAGTGCATCTTGGTTTTCATTCAAGATCGAGTCTGGTAGGGCTGTACCTAGCTCCAAACCGTATAAGCCGGAGTTAGCTTTTAATCCACGTAAAGTTGCTACAATTACTGCGCAATCGGGCTTCTTGTTTGAGGCTTTTACTTTTATATTGCACGCTTTTTCAAAACCCATGTCTGAGCCAAATCCACCTTCTGTCACAACAAAGTCACTGAGCTTTAAGGCTATCTTGTCGGCAATAATTGAAGAGTTACCATGGGCGATGTTCGCAAATGGCCCCGCATGAATTAAGGTAGGGACACCTTCAAGGGTTTGCATTAGTGTCGGCTCAATAGAATCCTTCATTGTTACTGTCATAGCCCCTGCAACGTTGAAGTCATCTGCCGTTAATGGCATACCTTGATAGTTATAGGCGAGTACGATACGACCGATACGTTTTCGTAAGTCTTGAAGGTCATTAGCAAGTGCAAGAATGGCCATCAGCTCTGAAGCGGCTGATATATCAAATCCATCTTCGCGTTCGTAACCATTGATGGTTTTGCCCGTTTCGTTTTTACCTACCGTGATCATGCGCAGTGCACGGTCATTATGGTCGAGTACACGTCGCCATACTATTCTGTTTGGGTCGATATCCAGCGCTTTTAAACCAGATCGCGCTTCAAATGCTTCTAAACCTTCGCGCTGTTCATGATACAAACGTGCGTCAATTGCGGCAGAGGCGAGATTATGAGCTGCAGTCACCGCGTGAATGTCACCTGTTAGGTGAAGGTTTAACTGCTCCATAGGGGCAACCTGAGAGTACCCACCGCCAGCCGCGCCACCTTTCACACCAAATACCGGCCCCATTGAAGGTTGACGAATGCAAGCCATCGCTGAGTGATTAATCTTAACTAGGCCTTGCGCTAGCCCAACTGTGGTAACGGTTTTGCCTTCACCGAGAGGAGTTGGAGTGATAGCGGTCACGATAACTAGTTTGCCATCAGGTTGATCTGCTAGACGCTCCAACAATGTTAAAGACACTTTAGACTTATATAAGCCCAATGGCTGGTGTTCGTTATGTTGTAGGCCTGCTTGTTCAGCAATATCAGTGATGTTTTTAAGGGGAGTTGTGCGACAAATGTCAATATCAGACAGCATGTTTGATCCTTATATCAGAACCGAAAGGTAGTACGTAAACGGTTGCCTGGCGATATTACTGTATAAATCGGCCAAGTAAAGGCAACCACACGAATTATGTGCTGGAAGATGATAGATCTAAAGAGTTATTGCGCAGGATCAATTCTTAAACGAGCAAAATATTGAAGTGGTCGCATTTCATCACGTTTAAATTGATGATTAATACAAAAAGAGCTGCCTATAGCAACTCTTTTTGAGGAATGGATGATCTGGATTTGGTTCATCAAACCAATTAGCCGACTGGCTATGGCCAGATTAACGATCCCAGTATGTTTCTTCTAAGCTATCTTCGCGCTCAGGTAATGCACGAGAAAGACGCGGAGAGTGCTGAGTTAACACTTCGTAGCTGACACGGTTTGCGTACTTACAAATTTGAGACAGTGACGAGTACGTAAGACAAGTGTACTCGTGTTTCTCTGAATTCGGTACGTTAACATGGTGGTAGCTATTAGCTGCCATGTCGTGTAACAGGGCAGAAAGCGCGCCATCACCAGCGCCATTTGTGTTCTTAATCTCAAGGGGTCCACCAAGGTAAGGACCGATGTGAGAGTACACTTTTACTGGTTGTTTACAGTCTTGCTTACGCATCGAACGGCTGAATTCATACTTGTTGAATTCTGGAATATTTCCTGGAAGTAATGGAAACGTTGTTTCGCGCTTCGCTAACTCGTCTGTATAGCCTGCCATGTATAAGCCGATAGGACCTGCTGTACATAGAACTAAGTCCACCCACTCAAGTGCTTTGTTGGCAGCCAGCAGCGGATCTTTCTCACCAGTTAACGCTTCACCTTCATCTTCATTCATCGCGACGATCGTTACGTTTTCTTTGAGGTATTCTTGCCACCATTCAGAGTTGCCTTCGATCACGTATTTAGTGCCAAGCGTTAGTACAACAGGCACATTGTGCGCTTTCGCGTATTCGATCGCTTTTTGTACGGCTTTTGGCATTGGATCGTCAGGGTTACCACGCATTAGGTATGAAGAGACAACTAATGCAGAGGCTTTTTCGAAAATTTGTTCAGGAATACTTTCAGGAAGCAACTGGTTCATATGCCCTTCGTTGATCGCAAACGTACGCTCGCCATCTTCGGTAATGAGCGTGTAACAACGACCAATTGGACCATCAACAGTTTGTAGGTGGTTTAAGTTCATACGTGAAGAGGTACGACAAAGGTAACGGTAACCAAATGAGCCAACTTCAATTTTCTTAGACATTACACCAAGCAGTACTGATTTACTGTCTGCTAGAACTGAATAGTTGTGCAGTGTATTGCCGATAGTATCGCCAGGGTATTGATGCGTGATCAAACCAGATTCAACGAGCTCCTCATACAGCGCATCGGCTTTACTTTCTTCCAATACAAGAGAGTGGCCTTTACTCAGTTCATATTTTTCTAGGAACGCGTCGTCAACACGGGCTTCGATATCAACAATAGTCTGGCCAACACCAACAATGGTTGCGCGGTGTAGTTTAGGTGTTTGTTGAATTTGGTTGACCAACGGATCACGTGCGTGAGTTGGAAAGTAGTGCTTAGATTTACGCTGTCCAGGAAACTTCATATGAAAAATACAGTGAAAAAATTTTGCCGCATGATATCACGTTTTTCTTCTGTTTCTTTCATTTTTATTACATTCAGAGTCACCTGTACAGACATTGTACAGGTGACTCGGTATCACTATTCTGTTGGTATTAACGTTGACGGTTCAACGTAAGCTTTTGTACCTAATAGTGGAACAGTTGAAAGGCTGTGTTTAAAACTGCCTTCTGTTTCTTTGGTTGTGTAAGACAAGTAGAGCAGTGATTGATTCGCCGCGTCGTAGATACGACGAACCTTCATGGTCTTAAAGAAGATGCTTTTTGATTGTTTAAAGACCACTTCACCAGATTTACTCTTGTCTATTTTAGCAATCATTTCTGGTGTGATTTCACCGGTTTGACGACAAGAAATAGAGCTGTCACTTGGGTCCGAAAGGCTAAGATTTGCCTCAACTGAAGCTATATGACACGTCACGCCTGGAATTTTATCATCATCCAAAGATGACATTTTTATGTCCTTGGATATTTACCTTATTACACAACTATTTTTTTTATGGGGCTTATGGACACGCTTACCCAAATAAAGGTGTTACAAATTTATTATATTTCCACAGTGTCATTTGAGAATGAGTAATCCAGTTTTCCTTTTCTTTTAAACTTAACAAACTCTTTTTTCTCGATCGATTCAATAACTTTTACTTGAAATGGCGTTAAGTTGTTTCTGTATGAGAAATAATGTTCCTCGATGTGATTCTTGTATAATTGATTCAGTGAAATGTTCAACTCTTATCCCCTGAAATTAAAGGTGTTAACTTAGGACACATTTGTACATTTCTCGATCACTTACCAATGCTGTGTTAATATACAGTATGTTGGTTTTTTCTGTTTGATTTAACAAGCGATGAGCAGTTGGGTTTAAAGATGGTTGAGAAATTTACTGATAAGGCTCGAAATGAAAACATCATGGGAAGTAACCACCCTTGGAAAGCAAAGATTCAAGCCTCGTTAGGGACAACTAAAAACCGTAGGGCTTCATCGTTGAAGAATCACTATGACAATGTGAAGACTGTGCTGGGAAACTATTACTGGGGTGGGGCAGAATCTTATAATCCAAAAACAGATCCATTTTTCCGAAGACTGATCACAGTCCTTAACAACCAATAGCTGTTTAAATAGATCAATCATAAATACGGTACAGCGTAAATGTAAGATCTATGGAAATTATTACTAACAATAAAACACTCGAAAAAAAGCTAATTCAGTTGGCAAATAAGTACGACAGAATTTCAGTAGCCGTAGCTTGGGCATCGGCTGGCACAAAGTTCTTTGATATTTTATTAAGTAACAAAGATAAGCTGTTTAAATCGACAATCGGCACACATTTTTATCAAACAGACCCAGATGTTTTGAAATCGTTTGTAGAAAGTGAACAAGTCCATTTCGTCATGCAACCAAGCGGTGTATTTCACCCAAAGTTGTACTTTTTCCAAACGGGTCAGAGCTGGGAAGCCATTGTTGGTAGCGCAAATATGACTAATGGTGCGTTTACTGTGAACAACGAGTTGAATGTGCACCTAACTGGTCAAGATGATGTAGATGGTTCTACGTTTGACCAGTTAACCAATCAGCTTAGTAACTATTATGAACTTGGTGTTTCCGTAAATGATGAGTATGTAAATGTATACGCTGCTTATCACAAAAAGCACAAACCGAAATTAGAAAAACTGAATGGGCAGTACAACTCAACCAAAACAACAAAATCTTTGTTTGATAGCATCGTTATGCAAATGGACTGGTCTGTTTATGTTGATAAAGTGCAGCAAGACAAAAATCATGCTATTGACCAGCGTTTGGAGTTACTAGAAGTGATCCAAGGTTACTTTCAGCAATATGAAAATTATGAATCTATGCCACTTGGTGCAAGAAAGACTATTGCTGGTTTACCTAATCTGACACATGAACATTGGGGTTGGTTCGGTAGCATGAAAGGAGCTGGGGTATATCACAGCAATATAAACAACAATAATCCGTTTATATCCGAAGCGTTAGACCATATTCCTCTTCATGGCGAGGTTACATTATTACAATTCAATCGCTATGTTGAATCTTTCAAAAAAGCATTTCCTAACGGTAGAGATGGTACTAGCATAGCCAGTCGTTTGTTGGCGATGAAACGTCCTGACTTCTTTGTCTGCATTGATTCAAAAAACAATAAGGCAATGTGCTCTGACTTTGGTATCACAATGTCAAACATGACGTATGAACGCTATTGGACAGAGTTAATCAGTCGAATTCATGATTCGGTATGGTATGAAAAAGAACAACCAAGAGATCAATTAGAAAATCAAATATGGAAAGGTCGAGTTGCTTTATTGGACTGTATTTTCTATGAAGAAGAGTAAATCTCGACTACTTATTTGTAATTAAGGATTATCCATTGGAAAAAGAAACACAAACGGCATTTGTTAACCGAGTTATGGGGTTAGATTTCAAGTCTACGCAAGGAAAGTACTCATATTGCAATGATGAAACAAAACAAGTGTTGTTTAGCCTTGACACAACTAATTTAGATCACAACGTGATTCTTGATCCAAGTTGGTCAAGTAAAGGCTATTCTCACTCGATTAAACATATCAATAAGGTCATAGAAGAAGGGTATGACCTTCTGGTTTTTAAAAAGCAAACCAAGACAAATCGTGCAGGTATAACAAGTAATGTTGGTTTTGAGCATAACGTTGAAAAGAGAATACTTCAGGACGTAGGTGGTGGGGTTTATAAAGCGATACAAATGGATAGTTACTTTCCAGAGGAGTTAATAGAAAGCGGTAAACGATTTTTTGAGGGTTCAAAGAAAACCGTTTTAGTTAATGCATATGAGCGTAATCAAGAAGCTCGTAATGCTTGTATTGAAGCGTTTGGATATCAGTGTGCAGTGTGCACTTTTGATTTTGAAAAAAAATACGGTGTACGGGGTAAAGAGTTTATCCATGTTCATCACATAATCCCAATTAGTGAAGTAAAGGAAGAGTACGAAGTAAATCCAAAGACAGATTTGATACCAGTTTGCCCAAATTGTCACGCAATGCTTCATAGAGGTGGTCACACGATTACACCTGATAGATTGAGACAGTTGATTTTGGAGTCTTAGCCAAAGATATTTTTGAACCAATGAAGCCATTAATTAGATTGGTTTCATTTACACATACCCAATTAGCCGTCATAGGCAGTTCTTACCCTAAAGTGATGTAGCTTAAAGCAACTGTCTATCCTTTGCTTAGTATGAGAGGCAAGCATAGCTTGGTACTCGTTATCATAAACACTCCCTTAGATGAGTATGCCATTTCTAGTTCATAGTGCTGCACGTAAGATGATGCTGATATTAGTTTTGCTAAATTTGTCACTATTCATATATGCGTCTTAAAGCTATTGATGTAGACTCATATGAAATTTTTTGTGTCTGTCGAAGGGATTTATGAAAAAAATAGTCGTAGTTTTCATTCATGGTTTAAAGGGAGGGGATTCAACATGGGTCAACGATGATGGAATATCATTCAAAGAGCTGTTGCTAACAGACTCTATGGTTAGTGATGAATGCGAAATCATCGAGTACGATTATTTTACTCAACTGACTGAATTTATGAACGGTTTTATCGCCAAACAAGCACATTCATTCGTCAGTAAACTTCCAGTATTCAATAGACTTCCCAGATATAAAAAGACGAAAAAGCATCAAAAGAATAAGTCAATTGAAGATCTATCTAAAGGCTTAGAGTCGAATATAAGAGCTAAATATAAAGATGCAGAACACGTAATTTTAGTTGGTCATAGTATGGGAGGGCTTGTCGCCAAAAAGTTGATAGTTGATCAAATTGAAGGAACTAAAACTATAAATATTATAGGTTATGTTTCTTTAGCCGTACCACATAAAGGGTCATTAAAATCGCTATTCCTCCAGTTCAGTTCAAATGAACATATTCAAGAACTAATGCCTCTTGACAAGCAAACCCTTGAGCTTGATGAAAAATGGGAAAAGTATAAAGACAGCCTACCTGAATCAACATACTTGATAGCACTTGATGATGAAGTAGTTAAACCTCATACGGCCAGACCTAATAACATTTCTTCTCGAGAGATATTCAACATCGATCAGCAAGATCATACAACGATTTGCAAACCCGACAGTAAAGAGGAACTGTCCTTCATCATTATACGAGATTTCATTAAAAGTCTTATCGAGTTAAAAAAAAAAGAACAGCAACAAATAGATGTTAGGTTTCAAGATTTGTCAGAATTAGACCAAGAAATATTTGTGATTAAACTGCTAGTTTCAGATGTAGAAAAGACACTAATAGATAGTTCAAAAAGTTCATTTTTTAATGCGGAAATAATTTGTAGAGTCAATAGAACTGAGCAAGCAGAGTTATCTAACTTGTATAGTCGAGTTAAACTAATCTACTCTCAAGAATTCTATAAATATAAAAGTGAATCGAAGACAAGTTCTGATCTTGTTTATGATATACACAAACAAATAATTGATAGTGATAGTACTGCATTAAAATCTGGAATAAAGAACATCACTTTTATTGAAAAAATTGGAATGCTCCATCAACTGGCAGATAATTTGGATGATAAAGTTATTTGGGATAAAGACTTTGATTTGAAGAAAGTGAAGGAACGCTTATATGAGTTTGAATAATGATTTTTATTTCTTAGATGTTTTTAATGAACATTCTATCACATTGTATAGAGTATTAATCATCATTGATAAGCTTCAATATAATCGCTTAAAACGTAAGGTTCTAACATTAGATAAGCTTTGCTTCTTTGACTCAGTTATAGTCGATAAAAATCTAACAGAGTCAGTTATCAGATATTTTAAACCCAAAGAAACCAATTATTATTACGAAGGCGTAGACTATTTATCAAATACATCACAAACATTAAAGAATGTTATGAGAAACGATCAGGTTAGAAGAAGAGTAATGGAATTATATTCTATAGGGCTAATTGATATACACACTGACGATGATGATATATTACTAACCACCAGGGAAGAAGTAAATATAGAATTAGATAATGACTTGATTGATGAATGGATAAGTAATTTAGATAAAACCAAGTCATTTATAAGTAAGTCATTTAATCAATTAATCGGGTCGTTAATAGGTGAGCTATATGAGTAATTCTCCTTCAATTATAATTGAGCAGTTGCGGGTAATAGGAATAAATAAAAATTATGACATTAACTTTAAGGAAGGTGTCAATATAATTTGGGGAGATCTCGATTGTGGCAAAAGTAGCATATTGAACCTGATTAGTTACAGTCTAGGCGCTTCGTCAATTGATACATATGGACAACTCGAAGCAAAGGCAAGATTTTGTCAACTCACTGTATATCTGAATGATGAAAAGTATATTTTTGTTCGAAATATATTCGACGCTAAAGAATTTATCCGATGCTATAAAGGTAGTATTGATGACAACCTTACGCCAAGTCTTTTAGCTCCGAATTTAGATCAAATTGACAATGCTCCTGATGGTTATGTTTCATTTTATGTGTTAGAACTCCTTGGTCTTCCTATCACTAAAATTAAAGTATCACCAAGTCAGTTAGACTCGACAATGAATAGAGTGGGTTTTAAAGATATATTGAAATTCATTCACTTAAAGCAAAAAGATATTGCTTCAGATTCATTGTTAGATATGAATAATGGAAGTCGATATGTTAAACATAAAGAAGTGTTGAAGTATTTGCTTAACATTCACAATGAGACGGTTTCAGTTATTAACGCTGAAATATCTGAAAATAAATCAATAGAGAAAAATAGAGAAAAAGAAAAAGAGAGTATTATTAAATTCCTCAGAGATACTGATTTTGATTTTGAAATAGATATAGATAAAGAACTACAGGCTTATACTAAACTTGTTTCCGATGTTGATGATGAAATTGAAAAATTAAAAAACAGTCACAAAAATGTACTTAAGTTTTCTCTGGAATTAAAGGCGGAAATCGATGAAATAAATAAGTCACTAAGTCATATAAATAAGAAAAGACCTATATTGACAGAAGATATTGAAAAATATGTCAAGCTTAAAAATACTTATGATAAAGAAAGAAAGTCTATTTCTTTATCTCTAAAGTTAGAGTCTAAATTTAAAATTAGTAAGGAAACGGAGATATCATGTCCTTTATGCAATGAGAAAAGCAAATGTGAACTTGCTGATTCTCATATACCTATGCCGATACTAATTAATGAAAAGAAATCACTTGATAGAAAAACAAAAAGTCTTGGATGTTTGATTGATAATATACGTTGTGAGTTAAACAGTCTTGATGTTAATGAAAGTAAATTAAATCTCGCATTGAATGATATTCAAAATAGCTTCAATCATAAATATTCTAAAGAAGTTTCGGCATTAATTGAGTCTATTTCTATGCTAGAAAAGCAAAAATTAGAAATATATTCTAGTTCTAAGTTACTTGCAAGGGATAAGAAATTTATAGATCGGATCAATAAGTTAGATGATACATTATCTAACCTTGAGAAAGTAATAATTCGATTGCAGGGTGAATTGAAGAAAGCTGAAGAGAAGTGTTTAAATCCCAAAGATGTCATATCAGATCTAAATGATATTTTTGTTAAACTAATGGAACTTAGTGGTTTGACTGACATGACTAATCTAAAGCTAGACGACCGATTAGATTACATTGTGAGAAATAAGCAATTTGTTAAACTAACTTCTGGTGGTGTTAGAACTATATCTTCTATTGCAATTTTTCTTTCTAAACTAATATATGCAATGAAATTTGATTCAAACCTGCCAACATTATTTATGTTGGATACTCCGGGTAATAATATTGGAAGGAAAAGAGATAAAACGGTAGATAGCGATGAAGCATCAGATCCTATTATCTATGAAAATATTTACAAGCGTTTAGAGTTGTTATCCGACCTATCTAAGAGAACAGGAACTAAGTTCCAAGTGATTGTTGTTGATAATGATTTAGCTGATACTGCTTTTGATAACGACGATTTTTATATAGCTAAGAGATTCAGTAAAACAGATCCACAGTTCGATAGTGGTCTAATTAACGATTTTCAATAAATTAGTTAAAGTTTATCAAAGCCATTCATTAGAATGGCTTTGAATTTTTCTATTAATTTAATATATCTAAATTGAACTTCTATCTATGTTTAATATGTGAAAGTGTAAGGTTGTATATTTTTAGATTTATTCGGAGTCAAATGACCATTGATATAAAGAAAAATTTATACTAGAAGTATATTAGCAAAAAAAATAGTTGTCTTCTCCATTTACTTGTTCGTTAAGATCGAGAACAAACTCGCTCCAATTATTTTCATCCCAAGCATAGGCTCTTTGATAAACGGGTATCTCATAAGAAATCTTTGAGGGCTCAAAAATGCTAAAACGGTAATTTGATTGAAGTTCATATCGCCTCTGATTTCACAGTGGAAGCTTATACAAAGTAAATTACTTCTGGGTCGTATTAATTATTTTGTAATTTGTACTGATTCTACATAAGCCTTAGTTCCCCATAATGGCACTGTAGACAAACTATGCTTGAAGCTACTATCAGTCTCTTTGGTCGTGTAAGACAAATAAAGTAGAGTCTGATTCTCTGCATCGTAGATACGACGTACCTTCATTGTTTTAAAGAAGATACTTTTTGATTGCTTGAATACCACTTCGCCTGATTTTCCCTTGTCAATTGTTGCGATCATCTCGGGGGTTATTTCTCCAGTTTGACGGCATGAGATAGAACTGTCGCTTGGGTCAGCAAGGCTAAAATCTGCTTCCACAGATGCGATGTGACACGTTACACCTGGTATTTTTTCGTCATCCAAGTTTCGGATTGATACGTCTTTTAGGCTGAATATGCCAAGGTCAACATTGCCAACTTCATTGTCTGAACAACCAACAAGAAGAATAGGTAAAAGGATAGAGAGTAGTTTTTTCATTGATTAGTGCCCTTTATGACTTTGTTTATATTAGATTTTATGTGAAATTTGTTATAGGGTTCAAATCTAAATGCAAGGTTTATGCTTATATGTAAGAAAAATCTTACCAAGTGACACTTAATAAATATTCATATATTTATTAGTAGTTTATTAGATTTGTTTTACTTGGTATTTTTAGATATCACGACAATAAAATTACCTAATTACGTCTTAAGTTTGATACACATTCGAAGTCAAAACTCTATTTTATAGATAAGCAAATTCCACACCTCTTCTTACTGTCTAATACGAGTGTTTGCGTTGACGCTTTACAACTATTGCAAAGGTTAGGGTTTTCTTTTCGCTTAGAGATTGTTAACTGAGATTTCAGTTCTCCCTCCATTATTTCTACATCTTTGTAATAGGCTTTAAGATAGTAGTCGTGGAATGTGAGTTTAGAAAACGGGACGAGTTTGTTTTTCCATTCGTAGTTAAGCTCTTGAGCTTCGATGAATGGCTCTCTCCAATGAACATCAAACCATAACTCACCAGTTTCTTTAGTCTTATCTTTTGCTTCACGGTTTAGTACAAAAACGTTGGCTCGATTCCGGTAGGCAATATCCAAGTCGGTGAAGCGTTTTCCGTCAAAATCTAATAGTACCCATATCACGAAAGTGTTGTTTCGTTGATAGAAGTGCTCACGAGCGGCAATGACACTGATAAACGTTGTACTCATTTGTAATTCAAACACGACACGTTTTGTTCGCCCCTCATCGTTATAGTAAGAAGAGACATCAGGTATACGCCACTCTTTACTCATTATCTGCGTTGGCTCATCAGTAGAGTCTCTAAACGTTGCCTCTACCTCACAATCAGTGAATCTCTGTAGTCGATCATTTTCAATAGCTTCGTGAATGAACTCTTTAGATTCTCTATGAGCTTTTCCCTCTTTTTGTCCATTGAATTTCATAGCAAGGATTTGTTCTTGCTTTAGCACTGAATCTTTTTCTTGGAGAGGACACTCAGCGTTTTGGTGTTTATGCTTATAGTGATCTATGGTGCGAGCTTGATTTGAACGAAGTACGACAGGCTGAAAACAGACTGCACACAAGTAAGTTCGTAGTCCGTCTTCAATAAGACTTCTTTTCTTGAAAAATTCACCTTCTTCTATTGAATCAAGTTGGTCAGAAACCCAAATAACATCATGAGTCTGAGGATCGTAAATCTCAGTAATCAAACGTTTTTTAAAAATTGTAGTCATTACACATCACCACTTTCAACGAGCTTTTGGAGCCCTTGATTTTCTTTGAATAACTTAAATTTTTGAGCTTTGTAAAATTCAACACCTTTCTTTGCTTCATCAAGTTCTCCTTGTTTTTTCTCGACATTGAATTCAAGCTCGTTGAGGTTGTGCTCTGCCAGTCTGTACTTGTTCTGATATTGGTCATAAGACTCAGATAGCTCGACAATTTGAGTTAGTTCTTGTTCTAAATCGCCAAAGCTACAGTCAAACTTTTCAAGTACACGTCTTAACCATTTAGCATTATCAATTTCTTTATCAAAATTAGATTTCTGAACCTTTAGACGTTCAATCTGTCTTTCTAAGTTATTTTTTTCAAACTCTTGTTGTTTGAGGTGATACTTCCCAGAAGAATAGGCAGCACGCAACTGTTCAACTTTTGTGTTGAGTCCCGATGTCGAGTTACCACTCAATAATTCGCTTCTTTGCCGTTTAAATGTTGAGATCTTTGCAACTAGTTCACTTTCTTGTTTTTTCAAATCGTGTATGTTTTTACTTAAGTCATACTTGTCTGTCTGGTTTTGATAATGGATTAAGGTTGTTTGTGTTTTTACAATGTCACGATTTATTTGTTCCAGTGTATAGTTAGCAACTTCGATTCTTTCATTTACCTGGTCAAGTTCACTTAAAGCTTGTTGCTGTTTGTCCTCAATCGAGGATTGTTCAATTGATGCGATATTTCTGGTTAGAGAGTGAAGAGGGTTGAATGAAAGCCAAGTACAACGTTTGTGAAGTTGGTCATCTAAAACCTTGTCGCTAAGATAAGATGTAAAGTCGGTAGACGGGACTGTAAGACCGCTAAGATTCAGCTCAATCACACTATCGAAACGTTTTCTGAGTGCTAGAATCTGGTTTTGGTCAACTACGCAGTCTTCTAACGCTATTGTAAGATAGATCGCCTGATTATCTTGCAGTGTTAACTCGATCAGTGGTCTGGTGTCTGTGTCGATTAATAGGGTGCAGTGTGTTACATCTACACTAATACTGTTGGTGCAAGTGTAGTCAATTGGTATGGTTAGTCGCTGTTGTTCTGAGATTAAATAGGCTAAACGTTCACAGATTTCGGATAGAACAAGGTGGTCGCATTGTTTATCTGAATGTTGAAATAGTTGAAAACTCTTCTCTCGTTGGACACTCTTACCGCAAACACGACAATGACCTGCTAAGTCATTGCTTTCCTTTGAATCTATCAAAACACCATTGTTATTAAGGCAAAAACGAATTCCCATTCTTTGAGTGCTAGATAACATAGCCAAACTCCCCAATTATCAGATGCATAGCCATATTCAAACAGATTTTGGAACAGAAAAATATGCAATTTACTTAATATTTAATTGTTGAGCTGATAAAATTTGTCAAAACCTATCGAAACCAGATGAGTACCCTACAAAAACAATTAGAATCAATGACATAAAGTGTCACTAAACGTATCATAGCTTAGGCATGTTTTCTTCACTTTCAAAAGGCATAATTTGTGATTTATCAAAAGCTCCCTTTACGGCTCAGTGAGATTAATGAGCTGCTTATTCCGTCTTCTGATTGCCGCCAATCAAACCGTGAATCGTTGAACTACCGAAAACACCAAGAAGCTGAATATCTAACAGAAATTTTGTGGAATCTAGAGCTGAACGGTAGCCCTTTGAATCGCAAACTCATAAGTGACCTTCATTCTGGGAAAGAGAAGTGGGCAGATGAGCAAGGGGTTTATGTTTCAATCGCTGAGGCGGAGTTTGAATTTGAAGTTCTAGAAAAGTTGGGTTTGATATTCTTTGAAAATGACTGGCTTAATCTAACGACCAGAAACCTACCAGACTTTTTAGAAGTTGACGATTCGATAGTACCAGTGCTACGTTTTTTAGAAAATATTAAACAAATACTTACAGGTGATTCAGAACATTCGAACTTAGAACCACTTAAGTTAAAGATAAAAAGAAGCAATCTTTATGAGATCGTCGGTGAAGATGAGTACAAATTTACCGAACATAAAGTTAATTTGACTACAGTCGGAGAGTATTTTGTCGTAGATGTTCAAGGCCACGGATGGGATGAGGAAAAATTACTAAATCAATATTTTTGGAAGTCTTTCTTAGATTCAGAATGTACTAAAAAAGAAATGGCACATTTTTTCTCACTAAATGTAATTTTCCCTGATTTGATAAAGTTCCCCGAAATAGAGTTATACGATAGAGATGCTTCTGATAAATTTGAACTTTTAATAAAAGAAAGTCTATCGAACTCTTTCTTACTAAAATGCACCATTTCAGAGTTTCTTACTTTAGAAGAGACAAAAAGAAAGTTCATTGATAATCTCTATACAAAAAATAGTGAAAAAGATCCAGAAAATATAACTTTGGTCGAACTTATCAACTACTATGATTCAATACAAAGTGGTAGCTATGAACTAGAAAAAGATATTTTGCCAATGCGAGCTAATTCATATTATTACAAATTCATAGGTAGTATAAGTCACAATGCAATAATACAACTAGCTTCTGATAAAGTTTATGTGAACTATTCTGGTGTGTATGCTGATGATTTGTTAAATGAACTTCTGTTAAATATCAATGATTATCCATTGTTAAAGTTCTTCTTATTATATGAACTGCATACAACAAGTAATGGTTATGCCTTATATCTACTTTCTAGTCCAAATTTCTTTGAGTATGGATATAGTTTAATCAAAGGAAAGATAAGTAACAAATACAGACTACATATTGATAGTGATATTATAATCATTGATCATATAATAGGGTTAGTTGCGGAGTCTTGTGTTGCGATAGCATTGAATAATGATGTAAGAAAAAAGCTTGCTTTTTTCTTATGCGATTTGGTTAAAGATTTATACATAACAGAGCATAATAAGTGTGATATTGATCTTAATCTTTTTGAGAAAATATTCAATCGCTTAAGCTCTTCGGATACTGAAAAGGTAATCAAATATTGTGTTGAATACTTAAACATTACATCACCTAACTTGATAAGAAATAAATCAGAACTGTATCTGATTTTTAATTTGTTGACTTTTTTTTCAAAAAACAAGCGATACAATGATGTAGGCCAAATTTATGTTGAATTGAATAATTTAATTCTAAATAGATACAGAGAATACTTTGAAAAAAGTTCAAATACTAATGGGTACTCCTTCGAGAAAGATTTATTTTACGATACCTTACCTTGGGATAGTCTATCTGAACAATTCTGTAATGACTTTCTTGAACTACAACCTAAAAAGAGAGAACTACACAACAAATTAAGCGATGATAATTTTGAAAACAAGATTCAGTTTGCAAATAGCATTTCAAACTATTTGCAGATCCTTAATAATCTCGTGAAAGTTCAAGGTGGTTCAAGGGATGTACTTATTTCAAACATTATCTATCTGGTTACTGAGTTTGGGTTTGAAAGTGAGGATGTCAGTTATCCTCTAGTTTATAATAAGTATAAGAGTACATTTAAAGAAGAGTATTGCCTGTTAGTTGCTATTTCGAAGAACTTTCATTATTACCGAGATGCTGACTTTGAACGGTTGCTTGATAATATTTCTAACATAGCTCCGTTGTCGTCTATGCTTATTCTTCTAGAGAACGCTCAATCTGAAAGTAGGAAGGGGTATATACAAAATCTAATAAGTAGTAAGACCTATAATGAATCTGGAGAGACAAGTATTACTAATATTGAATCATCATATAACTCAGCAATAATGACCAATAATCTTGACCTAGCAAAAATTGCGTTATCTCAGGCGCACCATTTTTTTGAATTTCACCATTGGAAAGATAAAATAGAAGTTAGAGTGATGATGTTTCAATGGAATGTTTTAGAATATAAGCTTGCATTGGTTTCTATTTTAAACTCAGAATTGTTACCTGATGAAAAAGAAAAAGCAGTAAATGATACTGAATATCCTGAACCAAACTCAGACATAAAAAATCACAATAAGACCAAATCGTGGGAGAAGGAGGCTAAATTATTTAAAAGCTATATTCTAGGACTGATAGCTTTTAGTCAAGATCCTGAAAGAGCAACAAAAATTTTTGAATATTTGAAAAAATCGCACCCTAATACGATTTTTCCTCACCTGCATTTCATAACTAATATCAAGTGGTTAGAATCAAAATCTTCGACCAGTGAAGAGTTTAAATTAGCAATCAAGGATTATGAGGACTCTATAGCTGAGTTTAACTTTGAAAATCTCTCGCTTGGAAACAAGGCAGATTACTTATCTGCAATATTTCTGTCAGAACAATATACAAAAGTAGAGCAATTGTGTGAGTTATTAGATATTGTCGAAAAATCATACAAGCCCATTGCACTTACTTACTGTCGTTCTCTTCAAAAAAATGGAAATGATAACAAGGCTAAACAGTTTGTTGATAACTATAAACTTTATCACGGGCTAGATAGTCTAGATGAAGAGTTCAATAAAGAGGTAGAAAATATTGATAAATCAATTCTGAATAGGTTTGATGAGTCAATGAGTGAGAAGCTTAAGTATCAGTTTATGATTGGGCGAAAGGATAATGATGAATTGAGAACAATTTTTAATGAAATCCGTGTTGCACCAGTTAACGATTTATCAGAAATTATTCCATCAACAAAGTTAGATAAAGATAAATTTCTATATGAAGAAGTTTTGGCTTGTGCAAAAGTTATTCGGTCAAGAGCAAAAAACCTAGAAGTTGAGATTGAAAGAAATGACGAAAACCTTATCAATTCTTGGATTGTATCTATCTTCAATGCCAGATTGAACCGTTTCGGTATTTCAATCGATGAGCAAAAGTTTATAGGGGAATCTAGTCCAAAGGACAATACCAAAAAACCTAAAACTTCAGGCTCTGCTGACGGTGTGATTATGGATCAAACAAATGAACAACTGGCATTGTTTGAGGGGTTAAACCTTAACTCTGTTTCTACTTCAACAATTGACTCTCATTATGACAAACTCAATAAGTATGACCTGATAGGTTTGTCACCAATGTTTCTTGTGTCGTACTGTTACTTTAAGAATGATTTTCGTGCCTCTGTTGATGATTATATCGAGCACGTTGAAGCTAAAGACTACTATGATTTTGACCGTCCAGATGATCACACGTTGGAAGTCCTTTCTGAAGCAACTACTAAACACTTAGTGGCAGCTTTAGAGTATCGAAACCGTGGACCGCAACGTGTAGCGATATATCACATTCTTATTGATATGAAGCTTCCATCTCAAGAGAAGATCTAGAAGTCATATACCGCTAAATTAGCGGCATTTTTCATTGTGCTGCACTTGGACTAATGTAGGCAGTAGTACCCCATAGTGGAACGGTTGAAAGGCTGTGCTTGAAGCTACTGTCAGTTTCTTTGGTGGTATATGAAAGGTAGAGTAGGGTTTGGTTTTCTGAATCATAGATACGTCTAACTTTCATTGTTTTGAAAAAAACGCTCTTGGATTGCTTAAAAACCACTTCACCTGATTTTGATTTATCAATTGTGGCGATCATTTCAGGTGTAATTTCACCAGTCTGTCGACAAGAGATAGAACTATCACTCGGATCAGCAAGAGAGAAATCAGCTTCAACAGAAGCGATATGACAAGTTACACCTGATATTTTGTCATCATTCAAATTTCTTAATGAAATATCTTTTAATGAAAAAAAACCTAAATCAACACTACCTACTTCATTATCAGAACAGCCTGAAAGTACGGTTGCAATACAGACCGCCATTAATATCTTTTTCATTGGTAACTCCCTGTTATATAGTGTCTTTTTGTTGTGATTTTACTATCTTTGTTCAATCTGAGACGAAGATGTATAATGGTTGTGTAAATAAGTATGCATCCTTGAGAGTGAAGAAGCCCAAAGAGACGTCACCAACCTCGTTGTCTGAACAGCCGGCTAACATAAAGAGGATACCTACTGCTATTAAGGCTTTTTTCATAAGAAGTCCTTTGGTTTGTATAGTTCTGTTTAGTATGAAGATTATTGAAAGTTCGCATATTAGTGTAGAGCTTTTCGCTAACTTCTTAAAGGATGTTGTTGGATAATGAAAACTAACAAGCATTTAAACTACTTGTTGGCCATGTTCATGCTCTGTATGCTCTCTGTTTGTAGCTCGGCACTTCAACCGATCATATGCCTTCCAAATAATTGTGATATTTGGGGATACTAACCGTAGGTACTAAAAGAATGAATAATGAAATACCTGAAATTGCACATAATAAAAATCAATGGCTATTTGGTCAGCTCGACATAGCGTACCCCGCAAAGGAAAGTCTTCTAGGTCGAGAGATCTATAAAAAACAACTATCCCAAAGAACTTATCAACTCCTCCCGCAACACCAAACTCCCACTGAAATAGATGAACTGCATAAAGTCGACTTCCATAAGTTGACGGTACTATTCTCACTTAACCAAGCGAGTGCTTACTCAGATAAAGCGGATAGGGCCAATATCGTAGAGTTTTTGAGCCAGATAATGTTATCGGATGAACATGAATTATATGTAGGCACTCAAAAAGGTGATGTTGTAGCGAGTGCCATCGTTACAGAAAAAGATGATGAGTTGCTGATATCGGATGTTGTGAATGAAGATGACCAAAATGTGATCGGCTTTGCTAAGCAGCTGCATGACTTTTGGGTAGAAGGTCAAGATTCTAACCGTAAAGTGTGGCTAGAAAACTAAAGGTTCCTTGAGAAAGCGTTGACCTTAATACAATGCACGGCCTTTTAACAAAGGGGGGCGGTATATATGATCACTCACTTACTGTGATTGGTGTTATATTTATGCGAACCCTCTTCAAAGCTCTTTCTCAAACTTACATTTTTATAGGACATTTGGTGACTTTTATAAGCCAAGTAATATTCATCATTGTCCAATTAAAATGAGATCTGTTGCTTATCTTGGTGCGTTAAAGTGATCCACTGCATATTTCGTGAAGAGAAATAAGAGGGTATCGGTAAACTGTTACCTTAGTCATCCTTAGGGGTGAAATAACGCTATAGGATAAAGCTTGGATTCAGTACGAGTGATATATCTATGCGGTTAGAACAGACGAAGTGTGTGATTTTTGATTGTGACGGAACACTTATTGATAGTGAAAAGTTATGCTGCCAAGCTTTGGTGAATGTATTCGCCTGTTTTGGGGCTGATCTAAACGTTACTGACTGCTATGCACACTTTCAAGGCGGAAAGTTGGCCGATATCTTAATGGATACACGAGAACGTCTTGGGCTATCTATTTCTATTGATACACTTGAACCACTATATCGTGCAGAGCTAGAAGCACTATTCCAACGACATCTAAAGCCAATGGATGGTGCGATCGCTCTTATTGAGTTCCTAAAGCAGCAAGACATTGAGTTTTGTATTGCCTCAAATGCGCCTAAATCTCGAGTTGAATCGTCATTGGCAATGACAGGAATGCTCGATGACTTTAAGGGGAAGGTGTTTTCAGCTTTTGATGCAAATAGCTGGAAGCCAGAGCCAGATCTGATTATGTATACCGCAATGAGCATGGGTTTCTTGCCCAATGAGTGCATCTATGTTGATGATACCTTGAAAGGAGTGGAAGCTGGTGTTCGTGCCGGTGTTCAGTCATTCCGGTTACGTCCAAGTGTTGATGAGTCTATAGTGGATCCAGAAGCCGACTCAGCAGAGCTAGCGGCTCAGGATATATACAGTTTAGAAGAAATTTCGGTTTGGCTTAATGGTAAGCACTGTTTAAGTGATGGTATACCGAACTCGGAAGCTTTGGCGGGTTAGCACCTAACTGAAGGCTAACGATTTTACTGAATTGTTTGGTATGGAAACCACAAGATGCACACGTAAACTTTTCTCCACTTTCCGAAAGTAGATATTCGTCGTGTTGACATAAAGGACATGTAACGTTTTCGATATTTGATGCTTTTGTATTATTCATTATGTGTCACCTGCAGCAAGAGGGTAAGCGAAAGTAAGACCTGCTCCATTAGATTACCCCTAAGCTCGATTATTAGACAGTTTTGATGTCTCATAATCTTTCCTTTGCGACTTGCTTCATGGTAATGATAATTCGATAGTTAGTGGGCAACCGTTGTGCGTCTCGTTTTAGATGAATACGTTACTTTTTCGGTGCTAGTTTCGATGTTGTAACGGTAGGCTTTGCAGCCAATGGTTGGATTGAAACTGTGAGATCAGACCTCAGAGCGATATATCTTTAATGACAACCTAGCTTTCAGTGCAAACGAATTTAAAACACTCATAAGGAAGAAGGACTCTATCGAGCCCTTCTTAGTTTCGTTGATTTTAACTTAGAGTCATTTAGTGTTATTTAGATCGAACACTAAGTACGGTATCTTGCTAATGTTTTAGATAAAGACACCGATGCTTCTGTTAGCTTAGATACGCCGTTTGAAGAGTTTTGTACCACGTCTTTAATCACATTGGATTGACTACGGATATCGTTAAGTTCCGCTGCGACGGTATTCGCGACGCTACTTTGCTCATCCGCTGACGTTGCTATCTGGATACTCATGTCCATTAGAGCTTGAGCTGAATCGGCGATAGAGTTCACGTCATCACCAATATTTGAAATCAACTGGCTACTGGTTTGTGCTTGATTGACCGTTTTCTCGGTGATCTTTGCGATATTTTGACTTTCTTGTTGTAAACGTTCAATCATTGCATGGAT
The DNA here is from genome assembly GCF_041439575.1 of Vibrio sp. 5S239. Classification (NCBI taxonomy): domain Bacteria; kingdom Pseudomonadati; phylum Pseudomonadota; class Gammaproteobacteria; order Vibrionales; family Vibrionaceae; genus Vibrio; species Vibrio sp. 5S239. The sequence goes on from NZ_JBGOOM010000014.1 coordinate 40,364, forward strand.
TTCAACCGTAGCTGATTGAGTTCTGCTCGCAAGGGTCCTCACTTCATCAGCAACGACCGCGAAACCACGACCTTGTTCACCCGCACGAGCTGCTTCAATTGCAGCATTCAGTGCAAGTAGGTTGGTTTGCTCTGAAATAGCATTGATCGTTGTGATAACTTCGTTAATTTGGCTGGTGTTTACATTCAAGCTGGTAACAGAAGAAGAGGTTTGCTCAATCAAAGATGAAAGGGTGGTGATCTCTGAGATTGCAAGTTGAACTTTAGCGTGGCTGTCATTGATTTGCTGCGTATCGTGCTCAGTTTGCTCTGTTGCACGCGCGGAAATATTAGTCACTTCATTCGCAGATGCCGTCATCTGATCCATTGCTGTCGCAACAGAGTCTAGGGATGAGTTCTGGCTAATGATTTGTGTTTCGCTGCGCTTCATCTCTTTTTCGAAAGAAGCAGACGTTTCACTTAGTGAGGCTGCGCTGTGATTAACGTTATTAACCAACTCACTTAGGGTGTCCATTGAGCGATCGAGTGCACAACCAATCGTACCAAATTCATCACGGCCAGGGTGGAAACCAAGGCGTGAAGTTAAGTCACCATCACCAATCTTTTGAGTCGTTGAGTAAAGTACCCAAAGAGCGCCACCTAAGAAGGTCGCTACCCAATAACAGAAAAGACCAAAAGGCACACACCATAAAAAACTGAGTAAAAAAGAGTACAGTGCCTGCTGCTTTTGATTTTGTGTATTGATATCTGAGTTGGTGAGAGAGTAGTAGTTGCCGTCTCGCGCTAAGGCTGTTGCCGTCACCGCGCCATTCTTAAGAATAGTGGTTTCTTGAAGCTTAGATTGCTGACTCACTGAGCGAACAGAGGCCGGTGAATCTGAAGCCGCTAAAATACCTTTCAATTGATACTCGACTTGCTGTTTTTTACTAGCGTCAATTTGCTCTATTTCGTTGACGTAGTTGAGTCCGGCTAGGCTTGCCAGGGCGGCAAAAAAGATCAAGAAAATGACCCAAAACTTGTCATTAATAGACATTTTAATAAACAATTTGTCTATCGTTCGAAATTGTACTTCTTTCATAAAAACTCCACGGTAAATCCTTTACCGTGGACTCTAAATAACCGATCTCAATAAAAATGTGACAACAATCAACTAATTGTGAAAATTAATGATACCAACATGCCATTTATGAGATCTCCATCAAGTGTAATTGTTAGATATGGGTTTATTAACCTAATGAAGGTAGTAATCCCACTGAAATAAGAATTTGAGTGGCAATGATAAATACACCAACGCTGCCGGCTAAAAATAACGCTTTGCTTCCGCCTAACACTTGGTAGGTCGCTTCTGTACCTTGAGGCTTTGCTGAGAAATTCGTGTAGCGCACTTTGTATACCATCACGGTTGGTAAAAGAATTGCCAATACTGACAGTGCAATTGCAGCATAACCCAAGGCCATGATGAAACCTTGTGGATAAAATAACGCAAAACCCAGCGGTGGTAAGAAGGTGATAGCGGCTGTTTTAACGCGTTTTGCCTTGCCTAGTTTCTTGCTCAATGAATCGCCCATGAATTCAAACAAACCTAAACTAACGCCAATAAAAGAAGTCAGAAGCGCAAGATCGGCAAATACACCAACTATCACGCTTAAGTTTGATTGTTGAACGGTTTGTGACAGTGAGACTAAAAGTGCGCCTAAGCTTGTGTCTGATAGCAACTGTTCTTGGCTAACTACACCTAAAGTTACGCTCTGCCAGAATACGTATATAACCAACGGCAGTGCAGAACCAATAATCATTACCTTACGTAAAGAGCGAACATCACCATCTAAGTACCGGACGATTGATGGAATACTGCCGTGAAAACCAAAAGAGGTAAATACAACCGGAATCGCGGCAACAACAAGGCCTTGTTGTAAAGGCATGCTCATTAGGTACTGCGAAGTGATATTTGGAGCTAAGAAGCTGAGCACGATGACCATTGCGATCAACTTTAATCCAAATAAAACTCGGTTAACTTTGTCGACACTATGTGTACCAATCGTTACAACGCATGCAACTAACAGTGTGAACAAAAGCGTTGTGATTTGGCTATTGAGTTGAATATTAGTGATCTCAGAGATACGCTGATTAAATTGTGCGCCACCGCCAGCTATGTATGCTGCACATAAAGCGTAGAAGAGAAACATAACGGCGAAGCTCGCTATCCACTTTCCTTTGGTCCCTAAAATTGTGTGAGCTAAAGTATGTAGGGTGGCGTCCGATTCTGCGAATTGGTGAAGCTCCACCATTAATAATGCAGTGAAGGCCATTAGAGCCCATAATCCCAGCATTAAAAAGAGTGAAGTTGAGAAACCAATTCCAGCTGAAGCGAGTGGAAGGGCGAGCATGCCTGCACCAATTGTAGTGCCTGCAATGATCAAAGTACTACCAAAAACCTTTGATTTATTCATTGTATATAATTCTTTACGTTAAGGTGTGTTTACGTTGCAATTCTTCTAGCTTAAGAGAATAAACCCAAAGAATATCTCGATTTTTAAGTATTCTGATTGAGTTTAATTTCAAATGCAATGCTTAATGTAATTTAAAATATCCAGTGTAAATAATAGTGTACATCCGGTTGAGTTTGATGAGTGGGATGAAAAAGGCAAACGTTTGACTATGATCCGCTTCAAAACTTTTAGAGCAATTAGTTGTACTTAGTGTAAGGTGTTAGTACATATGTCGTTCGCGCATACCCCTTTAGCGTAACAAGCGTTAATGATCGCGAGTAGCTTCAAGCTATAAATATGGAATGGGTAAAGTAGAGTGCTTTCATCAAAGTGACATAATATAAGTCCATGATGGTGCACTAGTTAATAGGACATTATGTCCACACCAAGGAATAGAGGGGGCACTATGAGTGACCAATCTTATAATGACGAAAGTCTTGAGTTGTTAGATGCTATGGAAATCGGCATTGATTTATCTGACTATGAGCAGACCGTTCAACAGTTGGCAGAAGAACTTTTTAAATCTTCAAACTAAGCTTTCTTAGCTAAAGGTTTTGTAGTTCAACATTCTCAAATTAAACAATTCTTAAACTGAGCAAATCGCATTCGCTCACACTTCATAGTTAAACTATCCTCATTAAAGTTCGCGAAGATAAACGAGTACGTTTACCATGTTACTTAGTTCTCGATACTTTAATGAGGTTCAATGAACTTTCTCGCACACCTACACATCGCTCAACACTGTAACAGCAACTTAGCTGGTAATCTGTTAGGTGACTTTGTTAAGGGTGACCCCAATAAACACTATTCAGATTCGCTTTCTAACGGAATAAGACTTCATCGATTCGTTGATAGCTATACCGACCGTCATGATGTTTCACGCTCTGCAAAATCTCTCTTTTCAGACCAAACAAGACGCTTTGCACCTATTGCGCTCGATGTATTCTGGGATCATTGTTTGGCTAATCATTGGGAGAAGTTCTCCACACAATCGTTAGAGCACTTTTGTTTAGACAGTCATCAACAGATTTTTGAGCATCAAGAGTCACACTGGCCTGAAAACTTCATTACTATTCATCAGAAGATGGCAGAACAACGGTGGTTGGAAAGCTATCAAGACATCTCTTCTATTGAGTTGGTATTACAGCGAATGGCTTTAAGAAGGCCTAAGCTAGGCATGCTAAGAAACTGTTACCAAGACCTCGAACGCCACTATGATAAGTTGCAGTGTCACTTTAATGTGTTATATCCAAGCGTTTTAGCAGAAGCAAACCAGTTTAGTACGCTTCAATTGACGAAAAATCAAAAGGAAAGGTAAACAGGGTAATTAAGGTTTGCTACAATCCGCGCCTATTTAATCTTTGAGCATCATACTATGTCTGAACCTACTAAATCTTTTAATCAACTTGGATTGTCTGAGCACCTTCTTACTACGCTATCAGAGCTAAATTTTACAGCTCCAACCAGTGTTCAAGAGCAAGCGATTCCGTTGGTATTAGAAGGTAAAGATGTATTGGCAGGTGCGCAAACGGGTACCGGTAAAACGGCAGCATTTGGTTTGCCGATTATTCAAAGATTAATCGAGACTAAAGACAACGTTATCCCCAACCCTAAGTTAGTTCGTGCATTGGTTTTAGTACCAACTCGTGAACTCGCACAACAGGTGTTTGATAATGTAACCAGCTACGCGAAAGGCACAGACCTGAAAGTGGTTGTGGCTTATGGCGGTGTAAGCATGAAGGTTCAAACTGACAACTTACGCGCAGGCGCAGATATCTTGGTAGCAACACCTGGCCGTTTGATTGATCATATGTTCACTAAGAACATTATGCTGAGCCAGACAGAAGTATTGGTATTGGACGAAGCTGACCGTATGCTTGATATGGGTTTTATGCCAGATATTAAACGCATTCTTTCGCGTATGAATGAAGTTCGCCAAACCCTGTTCTTCTCGGCTACGTTCGATAACAAGATCAAAGCAATTGCGTATCGCATGATGCAGTCACCAAGTGAAATTCAAGTGACGCCTAAAAACAGCACAGCTGACACAGTGACTCAGATGGTTTATCCGGTTGATAAATCACGTAAAAGTGAACTATTGGCATACTTGATCGGTTCAAAGAACTGGCAACAAGTGTTGGTATTCACCAAAACTAAGCAGGGAACTGATGCGCTCGTAAAAGAGCTTAAGCTAGACGGCATAAAAGCGGCATCAATCAATGGTGATAAGAGCCAAGGTGCACGCCAAAAGGCACTGGATGATTTTAAATCAGGCAAAGTGCGAGCGTTGATTGCAACTGATGTTGCAGCACGAGGTATCGATATTCAGCAGCTAGAACAAGTAGTGAACTACGATATGCCATTCAAAGCGGAAGACTACGTTCATCGCATTGGTCGTACTGGCCGTGCAGGTAACAGTGGCTTAGCAATCTCTTTGATGAGTCAGGATGAAGCGTACCTATTGGGTGATATCGAGCGACTACTGGATACGCGTTTGCCTCAAGAGTGGTTAGAGGGCTTTGAACCAAGTCTTGAAAAAGACCTTGCCCCCGAGCGCGGTGGTCGTAGTAAGAGTCGTTCATCAGAAAAGCGCAAGATGAAAGCGAAGCTTAAGATCCATCAAAATCGTGGTAAAGCGCGTCGTTAAGAAAGGGGGTTGTGCATGGCTCTTCTTCTATTCGTCTCGATACTTACATTCCACATCTTATTAATTTTGAATAAACAATTTTAACTCTTCGTCTAATCGGTCAATCGATTTTTATCGGAAAATATTGCTGGTGTTACCATGTCGTCTATCTCTTAGGGCCGCCCCTTCGAATTTGTTCAAAGGGAGCGGTAATTGTTGGTAGGTTTGTGAGTAGGAGCATGCGCGGCTATTTTGGCTGCCACTGTTTAGATGTAACGAGGTTATCCATCACTTTGTTGACCGCTTGATGCGCTTTATCGACAATAGTGTCGATGTCATTACGATTCGCGATAAGCGGTGGAGCAAAGCCGAGGATGTCACCATGTGGCATGGCGCGAGCGATTAAGCCTTGCTCTAAACAGGCCGCCGCGATTTGAGGACCCACTTTCAAGTTTGGATCAAAGTGTGCTCGGCGGAGTTTGTCTGAAGAAAACTCCAACGCATGCAACAAGCCAACGCCACGAGTATCACCAACCAATGGATGATCGTTAAACGTCTCCGCCATGCGTTGCTGCAAGTAAGCGCCGATTTCGGCTGCGTTTTGCACCAACCCTTCACGCTCAATGATATCAAGGTTGCAGTTTGCGGCCGCTGCTCCCATTGGGTGACCGGAGTAGGTGTAGCCGTGTCCAATAGCACCCCATTGGTCGGTACCGTTTTCTAGCGCACTCCAAACTCGTTCACCTACGATCACACCGGAGAGTGGTTGATAGGCTGAGGTTAACCCTTTCGCTACTGTTATTAGATCGGGTTTCATGTCGTAGTAGAGCGAGCCAAAATCGGAGCCGAGGCGACCAAAGCCGCACACCACTTCATCCGCAATCAAGAGTACGTCGTATTTGTCGAGTATTTTGCGAATTGCTGGCCAGTACCCTTCTGGTGGTGGCACAATACCGCCAGTACCGAGCACGGGTTCTGCAATCATCGCCGCTACCGTATCTGGGCCTTCTTCCAAAATCATCGCTTCGAGTTGATCTGCACAATATTGAGAGAATTCAAGCTCAGACATACTCTCGTCCTCACGGCGATAGTAATACGGCGCCATGGTGTGCTTGATGCGCTCAAGCGGTAAATCAAAATGTGCGTGGAACAGAGGCAGCCCTGTCATTGAACCTGAAGCGATACTTGAACCATGATAGCCACGATCACGGGAGATGATTTTTTTCTTCTCTGGTAGACCAAGAGCATTGTTGTAGTACCACACTAGCTTAAGTTGAGTCTCGTTCGCGTCACTGCCTGACATGCCGTAGTAGACTTTGCTCATTCCTTCAGGAGCCATTTTGATAATGCGGTCTGACAGTGTCACGAGCGCTTCGTTCGTATGGCCGACGTAAGTGTGGTAGTACGCCAGCGCTTTGGCTTGTTCATAAATAGCATCGGCCATTTCAGTCCTGCCATAGCCAATGTTCACACAATACAACCCGGCAAAGCCGTCTATCAGCTCGATGCCTTCTGAATCGGTAATGCGTATTCCGTTTCCGCTCGAGATAATTCTTCCCGAAAGCTCCCCAGCCGCATACTGCTTAAGGTGGGTTGAGGCATGAAATACTCTCTGACGATCGATCTCTAAAAGTTGTTGGGTTTTGTTGCTCATGATCCTTCTCCTCTTGGATATCCATCTTTCGTATCTTAACTGCCACTGACGGTAGGCAATGCGCCTAAGCAGCAGTATTTGATTTCACTGTATTCTTCAAAGCCGTGGCGACTGCCTTCTCGTCCAAGCCCTGACTGTTTCACGCCGCCGAATGGGATAGGGTGGCCAGTCATCTTGACCGAGTTCACGCTCACCATGCCAAACTCCAAACCACGCATGCAGCGCCAAATTTGGTGAATATCGTGACCATAAACATAGGCAGCTAAGCCGTACTCAGTGTCGTTGCTCATTTCAATCACGGTATCTAAGTCTTGGTAAGGCAATACGCCTGCTACAGGACAAAAATTCTCTTCGCGATACACCGCCATGTCTGGGGTGACATCGCCCAGCAATGTTGGCGCGAAGAAGTTTTCGCTTGGTACGGGCTGGTGGTATCCCGCCACCAATCGCGCGCCCTTGTCGAGTGCATCACGCACCAAATCATGCGCTTTATCCACTGCAGCTAGATTGATCAGCGGCCCCATGGTGGTTTTTTCATCTAAACCATTGCCTAAAACGATGTGGTTCATTTCTTTGGCAAACGCTTCCAAAAACGCTTCGTACTTATCATCAGGGACGAAGATACGGTTTGCGGCCAAGCAGTCTTGTCCCGCGGTTTGAAACTTGGCATCCACGGCGGCTTTGGCTGCTTGCTCTATATCCATATCTGGCAGCACGATGAAAGGGGCATTACCGCCAAGCTCCATACTGCATTTCTTCACGGTCTGTGCCGCGTCGCGCAGCAACAACTTACCCACTCGAGTTGAACCTGTGAATGAGAGAGCTTTGACTTTATCGGAGTGGCAAAAGGTTTGTGACACCATCACCGCATCGCCAGTAATTACGTTAAATACACCAGGTGGAAAGCAAGCTCGGTCCGCCAATTCAGCCAGGCCAATGCGGAAAAAGGTGTTTCACTAGCAGGTTTGATAAGCACCGGACAGCCTATCGCTAATGCCGCGGCGGCTTTTCGTGTGATCATGGCATTAGGAAAGTTCCATGGCGTAATCAATGCAGCGACACCAATCGGTTCGCGCATCGTCGACAGTTGCGCATTCGGAATATGACTTGGGATGGTTTCGCCATAGTTACGTCGTGCTTCCTCTGCAAACCAACGAATAAAGGAGGCGCCGTAGTCAATCTCACCTAAAGCATCACCTAATGTTTTGCCTTGTTCCATGACCATCAAACGAGCGAGATCTTGTTTTGATTCTAGAATCAGATCGTGCCAACACATGAGAATTTCAGCGCGTTCTTCTGCTTGCATTTTTCGCCATTGACGAAAGGCTTGATCGGCTTCATCAATCGCTTGATAGAGTTGTTGTTGAGATAGCTTAGTGATGTAGCCGATGACCGTACCATCCGCTGGGTTAACCACCGGGTGAAATTGGTCACCACTTACCCATTTGCCATTTACGTACGCTAAACCTCTCACCAAACGTACATCTTTCATTATCGCCATCATGTCGTGCGAGGCTTTTAATTCCTCTGCATGTAAGCTGTGCAGTGCTGTCATGAGTCCCTCTCCCAGCATCGTGTCCATCGTTAAACTGTAGTGGAGAAGTGAAAGGAATAATTTCTGATACCGAGGTTTAAACCATCAGAATTTTCTTTTCCGCATCGTTAGATATGACGAATTTTCTGGTTGCGTTTTAAGCGTATTTTCTCTTTTAGAACAAGACGTTTTGTTTGACTTCTAATTTGTCTGCATCACGTTTGATTGTTTTCGTCACGATGTAAGTAAAGTAGCGCTCAATACCCACTTCCGACTCCAACCAGTTGTCGATAAGTCGCTGATATTGATCGATATCTTCAGCCTGAACTTTGAGGATGTAATCGACACCGCCACCTGTGGCATAGCAATCCGTGACTTCTGGTGAATGTTGAACCAGTTTCTCAAAACGTTTGAATGCTTGGGCGCTGTGTTCTTTGAGCGTTACTTCAACCATCACCGACGTTCGTTTGAACAAAACATCGGTGTTTATTTTTGCACCGTAACCTTCAATAATGCCTGCTTCTTCCAGTTTTTTAACACGCTCCCAGCAAGGGCTAACGGATAGGTTAATGGCCTCGGCAAGGTGAGATTTGGTGATACGGCCGTGGTCATGGAGTATTTGTAGAATTTTTATGTCGTAGCGATCGAGGCGCATAATGGTTCTCCCTGTAAAATACCAATCAGTTCCATTCGCCACAGTCTTTAGCGATCACGGCGACAGTGTCACCAGTATTCACCATGGAGGGGAAACGACGTGCAGCAAAAATACCACTACGTTGAGCTTTGTATTCGATAGGGGCGGTCCCTGTGCGCTCGGTCGAATAGATCCTCATCAAAACATCGCCTTGTTTGATGGTGTCGCCAAGCTCAAATAAGTATTCGGCGATGCCATTGTGCTGGCTTTGCACGTAGCAACTTGCATCGGGCATATCAAGTAACTTGGTTGGCTGGGTTGTTTTTTCGTAATCACCAGATAAGTTGCCTGAAAAACGTAAGAAATTGCGGATTCCACGGTCGGCATAAGCGATGGTTACTGGGGTACTGGTTCCGCCGCCTCTGAGTTCTGTGGTGACAAATATTTTGCCTTGAGATTCGACGGTAGTGTCGTACAGGCTAGTGGTGTCCATTTCGAGCAATATCATGGTGTAAGGCGCGCCAAACAGTTTTGCACCTAAGATACATGCTTCTTCTTGGTCTAGGTTGTCGAGACGGTGGGCTGCGGCGAAAGGTACGATGTCTAGCGTTTTACCACCAGAGTGAATGTCTAACGCAAACTCGCACATGGGTACCAAGTAACGAGTAAAATAATCTGCGATCTTCTCGGTCACAGAGCCAACAGGGTTTCCGGGAAAGCTGCGATTTAAATTCCCTTTATCGATAGATGACGTACGCGAAGCATTTTGTACCGCAGGTAAGTTCATCATAGGCACAATAATAACACGGCCTTGGATTTGCTCAGCTTGAAGCGAGTTTGCTAATTTAAGTAGGCTGGTGATACCTTCGTATTCATCACCATGATTACCGCCAGTAAGTAGTGATGTTGAACCGTGACCATTCTTAATCACGGTTATAGGTATCATGATGTTTCCCCAAGCGGAGTCATCGTGGGAATAGGGTAGCGTTAAAAAACCGTGCTGTACGCCTTCTCGGTCAAAGTCTACGGTGGCTGTGATCGAGGTCTTTTGCATATCAACTCCTTCTTGTTCTTAAGCTTAGTTCACAGAACTTAAGGTTTGAAAAATTAGTGTTTAATAAATAGGTGTCGTGGAAAATCACACAGGGTTTTTGCACCATCACGGGTGATCACAATGCTTTCGGTGGTTTCTAACCCCCAATCTTCAAACCATAGTCCCGGCATAAAGTGAAATGCCATGCCTTCTTTCAATACGGTTTTATCGGTGTCTCGTAAACTCATGGTCCGCTCCCCCCAATCTGGTGGGTAGCTCATACCAATTGGATAACCACAACGCGCGCCTTCTCGCGAGAATCCTGCTTTATCGAGAACCTGGTTTAATGCATTGGCGATTTCGGCGCAGGTGTTACCTGGTTTTGCCACTTCTAAGCCTGCTTCGAGACCTAAATTTAATGCTTCATCGGCACGTTTAAACTTGTCGTCTGGTTCCCCAAGAAAAATGGTGCGAGAGAGTGGGCAATGGTAGCGGCGGTGCGCCCCAGCGATTTCGAAAAAAGTACCTTCGCCTTTTTTGAATGGTTTATCGTCCCACGTTAGGTGAGGTGCAGAAGCATCAGCACCAGATGGCAAAAGGGGCACTATCGCCGTGTAATCGCCAAAATGGTCTTCATGTCCGAGCACCGCTTGGCGGTTAATCTCAGCGACAAGGTGGTGTTTCGGCAACCCTGGCTCGATCATATCGAATGCAACACGGTGCATATTTTCAACAATGCGAGCCGCACGGTACATGTAAGCGAGTTCTTGATCGGATTTAACAGCGCGACACCAGTTCACTAGCCCGGTAGCATCGAGAAGTTGAGCATTCGGTAAGTGAGTGATGAGTGATTCATACGCGGTGGCACTAAAGTAATAGTTGTCTTTTTCTACACCGATACGACCGCGATCCCAAAGATGCGGAACCAGTACGGCTTCTACCAGAAAATCCATCGGGTGTAATGGCGGGTTCATAACATAATGGTCAGGGTAATAGGTGATGTTTTCTGCCGACATATACGCAGTTCTGTACGCCCCATTTGCATCTTGGCAACGCCCAAACCAAACCGGCTCGCCAGCGGAGCCCACAACGACACATTGTGGTACATAAAAAGACCAACCGTCGTAACCTGTCAGCCATGCCATGTTAGAAGGATCGTGAATGATAAGGACATCCAATTCTCGTTCTTCCATCGACAGCCGAACTTTTGTTAATCGGTCCTGGAACTCATCCAGTGTAAAATGCAAAGCAACGCCTCTCATAATCTCTCCTTGTTAAAAGTCCGACGCCTTATGGGCCTTCGGAGACGTTGAGGTATTTCTACCTTCCACTAGGTCGATAGACCTGCGTTTAAAACTGTTGCAACTCACCACTGCGGCTGTGTTTGATTTAAACGATGTCATTTAGCATGCTTGTTGAATCTATACCTCTCATGTCAATCATTACAAGTGTGGCTCATTTTTGTGGTTCACACCGTTTTTATGATTGGAATTCCATCGATTGTTAGTTTTTAGTTACAGTTCTCATCGAGAATTAATCTATTAAAATATTGTGTCATGCATATGGTTACGCGGAGAAAAAGGGGTACTCGAGGCTTGGGGGAAATGGTGCGTTTGTAAGATCAGGTTTTTAATCGACCAATGCCTTATGTGCGATGTCTGGTGCAGCTTACGTACTCTACGCAAGCAATAATTAGTTATGTTGGACCGATAATGTGACCGGAAAATACTGGAGTATTGCTACGTTAAGTTCGACACAAATAAAAATGCGCCGTTACAGTAGGATCTGTAACGGCGCATTTTTTATCGAGTAAACTAATTTACAACCAAGATATATTCAAACATCGGTTTACTGGTGTTCTGGATTACACTTCCATACGCAAGGCACATCATAAATCAGCTCTCCAATAGATCTTGGATTCAACACCCATTCACTGTCGACATTAAACTTACTGACCATTTGTGTATTGAACAACTGCCAATGCATGTGCAAGGCTTCTTCTGGAGTTGCTTCCATTTCACCTTCGTTCCACGTACTTTCCATAAATGGTGTTAGGCACACAGCACCATGTGCATACATGATCATTTGCCACTTAACTTCATAAATATTGATCATTTTGTCTGGATTAGCATCATTATATTGTTTCGCCAGTCCATTAATTTCTTTCTCAACATCGCCAACGTTGTCGATAAAGTAATCAACTAGGTGATCTTCTTGGCGGACTGAATCAGAAATGAGCTGCATTGGTCTGCGTGAGTGAATCATGTTGCTAAAAAGGCGCATGCTAAACAAATAGATAGAAATGTTTGGTGCTACGTCTTTGGGAAGCTCTTCCATAATTCTACTAATGTAAGACTGAAAATATACGTGTAAACAATCACTTATCGCATGCCAAATTTTTTCTTTACTACCAAAGTGATGGCGAATAAGGCTATGTGATACGCCTGCTTTTTCACTGATGTTTCGCAGTGATACACGATCGTAGCCAAAGTCACAGAACATGTCTGCGGCAACGCTCATGATCAAAAAACGCGTCTCTTCGGCGTCTTTTGCGCTTCTTCTACCTTGCTTCTTTTCGGTCATCTTCATTTCACATAATTACCTGATTACCACATTCTACACTGTTTTTACTGAAATAAAAAATACTGCACAACTGGAAAGTAAATCTTGAGAATTATTTAATATTAAATATACTGCCCATCTGTGTAATAAATCATAATAATTAAATGGAGAGACATCATGCAGTCCAATTTGTCTATCAATGCTATATCGAGCAAGCGCATGGGAGCTGTTATTGCAGCACTATTGCTCACAGGCTCTCTAACTGGATGTAACAAAGTTCAGTCAGAGGAAAATGAGCAGGTAATCAAGCCAGTCAAGCTGTTTGAAATTCCACAACAGACTGATATTGATCTTGATAGCTTCATTGCAAAGGTCGATGCAACTGACCGTGCGGCACTTTCTTTCCAAGTAGGTGGCGAGATAGAAACCTTCGATGTTCGTATGGGGCAAGAAGTGAAGAAAGGTCAGGTGTTAGCTGTATTAGACGCGACGGATTACCGTATTGCCGTTGATGCAGCTCAAGCTAAATTTGATCTGGCGAACAGCCAATACAGACAAGCTTCTGAGTTGTATGCGAAAAAACTGGTCAGTACTGATTACTACGACCAAGCCGTGAACACCTTTACTGCCGCTGAAGTTGAGTTGGACCAAGTAAAAACAAACCTTGGCTACACTACCTTAGTTGCTCCATTCGATGGCGTGGTATCGATGGTGTTTGGAAAGCAATATCAATTGATCGCAGAAAAGCAGCCTGTACTGAATATTTTGAATAATAGTGAAATGGATGTGACGTTTTCAATTCCAGTATCAAAGCTTGAAGACCGTTCTATTCAAGATCTAACGAGCTCAAACATGTGGGTTGTGATGGACAGTCACCGCGGCATTCGTATCCCGACTCGCTTTAAAGAAATCTCAACGCAACCAGATGAAGACACCAACAGCTACCAAGCGGTTGTGTCTATCGAAAAGCCAGAAGGCATCAATCTACTTTCTGGTATGACAGCGCAAGTTGAAGTTCAAAAAAGTAAACCTGACTACGGCATTGGTATTGTGGATTCAGCTTGGTTAAACAAAGACGCAGGCCATGGTGAACTATGGCGTTATAACCCTGACTCTCAACTGATTTCTAAAGTACAAGTCCTTCTTGATGAGCAAGGCAAGGTTATCGACGGATTGTCGTCTGGCGACCTTATCGTTGAAGCGGGTGTGGATGTGTTATCAGACGGACAACAAGTAAAAGCTTGGCTTCGTGAGGGCGGTATTTAATGAACCTTTCAAAATTATCAGTTGTTGTCGCGTCGGCTTTAATACTTCAAGCCTGTAACAATGAAGCTGTACATCGTGAACAACCTCCTCTGTTGGTTTCAACCTTTGAAGTTGGCGCGCCGCTGACTAATCAGTTCAGAAGTTTTAATGGACAGGTGATGCCAGCTGAATTGACTCCCTTGGCATTTAAGCTAGCAGGCGAGATTCAACAAGTATTAGTCGAAGCGGGCGATAACGTCGAAAAAGGGCAGTTATTAGCCACCTTAGATAACGCAACGTACGTCCAAGAGCTGACTGACGCTCAATCTCAATTCAAACTGGCGAGCAAACAGTTGGCCCGTGGTACTGAGATGTTTGGCAGCGAAATGTTATCGCAATCAGAACACGACCAACTGACGGCTAACTACAAGCTCGCATCGGCGAATTTGGCGGCGGCAAAACGTAAGCTAAGTTACACAGAACTTTTAGCGCCATTCTCAGGAACAGTTTCAACTGTCGATAAGCAACGGTTCGAAAATACGACGCCTGGAGAAACACTACTGAGTGTGTACCAGAACGACAAGGTGTATGTGCGAATTCAAGTATCAGATTCGATCTTGGCGTCAATTAGCCCAGACATGCGTTCAAATAGCTATCGTCCTGAGGCGACCTTTGGCGGTCACACAGGTCAATATCCACTGACGTATCTAGAGCACACCAGTGAACTGCACCCACTATCACGTACCTACGAGTTTTGGATGCAGATGCAGCAGCCTGAGAGTGAAATTCTGCCGGGCACGAGCGTTACGGTTAATGTGGATATGGCGAAAGCGGGCCTGAGCGATGTTCAAGGCTACCAATTACCAATGACAACTTTAGAAGCGGGTTCTGAAGCGAATCAGTTTTATGTGTGGAAAATGGAAGACGGACAAGCATTCAAAAGCGAAGTAGAAGTCGACAAGATCAGTGGCCAAGGTGCATTAATCGCTCACGGTGTTGAGCAAGGTGATCGACTCGTAAACTCGAATCTAAGAAAACTCCGTGACGGAATCCAATTGTCAGGAAAAGCAGAATGAACATCGCAGAATATTCAATAAAAAACAAAGTAATCAGCTGGTTATTTCTCGTCATATTGGCCATTGGTGGCGTGACGTCTTTTGGTAATCTATCCCGTTTAGAAGACCCAGCTTTTACCATTAAAGATGCCATGATTATTTCAACTTACCCTGGCGCTACGTCAATGGAAGTTGAAGAGGAGTTGACGTATCCACTTGAAAAAGAGATACGACAGCTGCCTTATATCGACAAGATTACCTCAACGTCGTCGAATGGCATGTCTCAAATTATGGTTAGCATGAAGATGGACTATGGTCCGGATGAACTACCTCAAATCTGGGATGAAATGCGTCGCAAGATCAACGACCTACAGCCAACATTGCCAAGTCGTGTGAATTCCGTTCAGATCATTGATGATTTTGGTGATGTATTCGGTGTGATGATCATGCTGACGGGGGACGGCTATGATTACGTTGAGCTAAAACAGTACGCAGATTACCTAATGCGTGAAGTCGAACTGGTTGATGGTGTTGGTAAAGTCAGTATTGCGGGTGACCAACAAGAACAACTGTTCGTTGAGATGTCTCTGGAACGCTTAGCCGCATTGAACCTAGACATGTCGACGGTTACGTCACTGTTAGCACAACAAAACAGTGTGGTGTCGGCAGGCGAAGTAATGCTGAATGGTCAAAGCCTAACGATCAAACCTAACGGTACATTGAGCACGGTTGAAGAGTTAGAAAACTTAATCATTCATGGTCGCGATACGGGTAACCTAATTCGCTTGAAAGATGTCGCTGAAGTGACTCGCGGTATTCAAGAAAAGCCGGGCAATGTATTAACGTACAACGGTAAACCCGCAATCAACCTAGGTATTGCATTCTCTTCAGGCGTAAACGTGGTTGAGATTGGTAAAGCACTCGATGCAGAACTTGATCGCCTAGAAAGTATTAAACCAGCGGGTGTAGAACTGAACTACTTCTACAACCAAGCACAAGAAGTGGACAAGTCCGTTGCTGATTTCTTGATCAGCCTCGTGGAAGCGGTGGCGATTGTTATCATCGTACTTCTGTTCGCGATGGGCTTACGCAGTGGTTTGATCATCGGTTTAGTACTGCTACTGACGGTGTTCGGTACGTTCATATTGATGGACTACAACGATGTTGAACTGCACCGTATTTCGCTGGGTGCTTTGATCATCGCGCTAGGTATGCTGGTGGATAACGCGATTGTTGTCGTTGAAGGTATTTTGGTTGGCTTGAAGAAAGGTAAGACCAAACTTCAAGCAGCGAAGGACATCGTGACACAAACACAATGGCCACTGTTGGGTGCGACCATTATTGCTATCACTGCTTTTGCGCCGATTGGTTTGTCGAAAGATGCGACAGGCGAGTTCATGGGTTCGCTGTTCTGGGTACTGTGTTTCTCACTGTTTTTGAGTTGGGTAACAGCACTAACACTAACGCCATTTCTTGCCGAGATGTTGCTAAAAGAAGAAGACAAGGTTGATGAGAACGTAGACCCATACAAAGGCATTCTGTTTGTTGTATTCGGTGGGTGTCTGAAAGTAGCACTTCGATTTAGATGGCTTACTGTAGTTAGTATGGTCGCGCTATTAGCAGTTTCTGTCGTTGGTTTTGGTATGGTGAAGCAGCAGTTCTTTCCGCCATCAAATACGCCCATGTTTTACGTAGATATGTGGATGCCGGAAGGCACCGATGTTCGTGAAACGATCAAGCAGACAGAAAAAGTTGAAAGCTACATTCGCCAGCAAGACGACGTTGAGTTTGTGACAACAACGGTTGGACAGGGCATGCAACGTTTTGCGCTGACATATCAACCAGAGAAAAGTTACGAAGCGTACAGTCAGCTGCAGGTACGAACGACTGACCGAGACACCATGTTTAAAGTCCTAGAAGGGCTAGACAAGGACTTGGCCAATAAATTTGAACAACCGACGTTCCAATTTAAACTGATTGAGTTTGGCCCGTCGCCAGCTTCAAAAATCGAAGCTCGCATTAGTGGAGCAGACCCGCAGATCCTTCGCAGCATTGCTGTTGAGGTAGAAGACATCTTGTTGGCGGATCCTGGTTCTCGAAATGTGCGTCACGACTGGCGTGAACGCACCAAAGAGCTCGTGCCACTGTTTAACGAATCAAAGGCTCGTCGCCTTGGCATTTCAAAGACGGATCTGTCTGAGACTCTGCAGATGGCGTTTGGTGGTTACAACATCGGTCTACTGCGTGATGGTACGCACATGTTACCTATCGTGGCACGCCTGCCTGAAGAAGAGCGTTTTGACTTTGAATCACTGAACAATGTGAAGATTTGGAGCCCATCACTGCAAACCTATATTCCTGTAGAGCAAGTGATCGATGGGGTTGATCTTCAATGGTCTGAGCCACTGATTCAACGTCGTGACAGAAAGCGTACGTTAACGGTTCTGGCTGATCACGATGTATTGGGTGATGAAACACCAGCTAGCTTGTTTGCTCGAGTAAAGCCAAAGGTTGAAGCACTCGATTTACCAGCAGGTTATAACATTAGTTGGGGCGGTGAGTACGAGAGTTCTAAAGATGCACAAGAATCTCTATTTGGTTCACTGCCAATGGGTTACTTGTTGATGTTTATCATCACTATGCTTCTGTTTAACTCGGTTCGTAAGCCACTTGTGATTTGGTTTACGGTGCCACTCTCTATCATTGGTGTTTCGATCGGTCTGTTAGGTACTAATATGCCATTCAGTTTCACTGCTTTCCTAGGCCTATTAAGTCTAAGTGGCATGATTTTGAAGAACGGTATCGTATTGCTTGACCAGATCAACAGTGAGCTACAAACAGGTAAAGACCCATATTTAGCGGTTGTCGACAGCGCGATCAGTCGTGTGCGACCGGTATCTATGGCAGCACTAACAACTATCTTGGGCATGATTCCCTTGGTATTCGATGCATTTTTCGGCTCGATGGCGATTACCATCATGGCAGGCTTAGGCTTTGCTACCGTACTAACGCTAATAGTAGTACCAGTGATGTTCGCTATTCTATATAGAATCAAACCGTCCACTTCGGGTTATTAGGGAATGATATAAAACAGATTCTTTTAAGCCAGCCCAGTCAGTTTTGACTGGGCTTTTTTATACCTGTGATTTGTTAACACGTAAGAGTGGCAAGCGGTGACTAGGGCGTGTTGAGCTTTCGTGGTTAAATTTTGTTCGAGATAAAGGTACAACGACTGACTCTCATTATTAAATCAAAATGTTGACCCGTATTTTCACTGCCATTGGAGTACAGCATAAAGTTGCAAGTATTTACGGACTAACTGTTGATTCCCTGACCGTTTTAACGGGTGACCGAATTTAATAAAGCATGGGCTGATACTAAAGTTATTATTTAAATCAGTAGCGAATTGAGAATCACTCTCTCTTAGTGTGATGCCTTGTTGGCTATATTCAGTGATCTCGTCTGGGAGTGCGCCCATCCACCAATGTAAGAGCTCACCACTGCTCTTGCCTCGGCTTATCCAATGATCAGAGACAATGATTAAAAGGTCATTGGGTTGGATAGCAAACCCATACTCTGATTGCCAATTATGAATGTCTAACATTAACTTTCTACGACAGGTTTTACCTGCACTCACCATATGATGGCTGATCGTCCATACGGTACCTATCTCAGAAGAAATTCGGAAATGTCGAGGGGCATCACCGGAAGAAAACATTTCGAGTGGACTTGTATGACTCGCATGATTAAAGCTAACGAAGGTGTGATCCATTCGTCTGGCAAAAGCTTTCCCTATGTGATGCTCACTGATCCCTTGATTATGTACGGTAGGATAATGGTGTTCACAGAGTTTTAGGCAATCATCTTGAAACTGATTGACGCTCTTAATCACGAGATCTAATAACAATGAAGTCCCTTATACATAGTTACTATTTTATTGATGGGCAATAGTACGGTAATTGTTGTGTCTTTACCTATTAGCAAAGTGTGAGTTCTTGATCTCTCTATCAAAATTAGCTATTCCTAGCCGTTTTTATGGATAGCGCTGGCACTTAGCTGATCTGTATTCTAAATTATGAGGAATTCTAATCAGTTAGAAAGACTATAGCGAGTTAGCTAATGTTCATTGGGTTAGCGAAATTATAGTTTAGTCAGCTGATCTCGATTGACTTATTTACTCTTAACTTGGAAGTATTCATGACAATTCAATTAGATTCGAAACAAAAGTCTGAGCTAACCCATGCCCTTCAAAAGTACCTGCAAGATGAGCTTGATGTAGAACTTGGTCAGTTTGATACTGAGTTTTTGATTGATTTTATAAGTAAAAAGTTTGGGGCCATTTACTACAACAAGGGGGTAGAAGACGCTCAGAAAGTAATGGAACGTAAAATGTTAGACATATCAGACGAGCTCTATGAAATTGAGCAAATCGTTGAAATTTAACCTCTATGGCCAACTTGTTCAAAAAAGTTGAATAACTCGTTTAATTTGGAACGATGTAATTAATGTAAAGCTTGGTAAATAATATGTTACACAAACTTGGTGTAGGGTACGCTTTTCGAAACTACACTACTCGTTAACATTCGGAAGAGATGCATGGACAACAACGTTAGAAATTACAACCCTTTAGCAAGAGCGATGCATTGGATTTCAGCTCTCGCGGTATTTGGCTTATTTGTTGTAGGCCTGTGGATGGTTGATCTTTCATATTACAGCGAGTGGTATAAAACAGCGCCAGACTATCACCGCTCGGTAGGCATTCTTTTGGCTGCTGTTACCGTTATCCGCTTGGTTTGGAAACTAGTTACCGCGTCACCTAAAGTGGAAGGTAAAAGCTATGAAGTTGCAGCAGCTAAGATCGCTCACGGCTTCATGTACATCAACTTAGCGGTTTTATTTATTTCAGGTTATTTGATTTCGACATCAGATGGCCGCGGGATCGAAGTATTCAATTGGTTCACTGTACCAAGTATGGGTGAACTGTTTGCAAACCAATCTGATCTCGCAGGTACGGTTCACTACTATGCTGCATGGGTACTGATCATCATGGCATCAGTGCACGCCTTAGCGGCGATAAAACACCACGTTATCGACAAAGACGATACGCTACGAAAAATGATAGGAGCTTCAAAATGAAAAAGTCAATTATCGCTACAGGATTAGCATTTGCTATGGCAATGCCTTTCGCTGCTAACGCCGCTGATTACGTGATTGATACAAAAGGTGCGCATGCTTCAGTTAACTTTAAAGTTAGCCACCTAGGTTACAGTTTTATCCAAGGTCGTTTTAACACATTCTCAGGTGATTTCTCATTTGATGAAAGCAACGTTGAAGCATCAAAAGTAAACGTAATTATTGATACAACAAGCCTTGATTCAAACCACGCAGAACGTGACAAGCACATCCGTAGCTCTGACTTCATTGATGCAGGCAAATTCTCAGACGCAACATTCAACAGCACAAAAGTGGTTGATAAAGGTGACGGTAAACTAGAAGTAATGGGCGACCTTAAACTTCACGGCGTAACTAAGCCTATCGTTATTGAAGCTGAATTCATCGGTGCTGGTCAAGACCCGTGGGGCGGTGAGCGTGCTGGCTTCGTTGGTACAACTCGTCTAGAACTTGCTGACTTCAACATTCCAGTAATGGGCGCTTCAAGCTATGTAGATATGGAATTACACGTTGAAGGTGTAAAGAAATAATCTAGCTATAAATGCTGACTGGTATCAACCTTTATGTAGTATTAAAGTTGAGTAGATACTTAGAAAACGGCAGTTAGAAATAGAGAAAGGCGTAAAGTTATCACTTTGCGCCTTTTTATTATGGTAAATGGTCACGCGTTTAGATCTGTTTTGTGTCAAATCTTTAGTTGCGCTTTAAGCCACCATTTACTTTTAGCCAGTCAACGTTGCCATGACTTATTTGTCTAGGCGAACAACTAATCCCTAATTGTTCAACCTTGTCCTAGTTAACTAACCACTTCCTAGTCAAACAGTCGTTGGCTACACGCTTCCTAGTTAAACCGTTGGTTGCAAGTTAAATCACTGTAAGTTAAACCATTAACCAGTTAAGCCGTTTCTAGTTCCGCTTTTGGTACTGCGTTTAGGCGGTCACCGTAGATTGGGCGAAGTGCTTGCATCACCTCAATGCGAGTTAGAACCCCGACCATCACACCGTTTTCCAATACCGGCAGCATATGTGGTTGGCTCACTTTCATCGCTTTTGCACGCTCTTCTAGAGAAAGAGAAGTCAAGCGAGTTGCGAAGCCCATACTTGTCGTCGGGTACAGTTGTTCTTTGTCGATACATAGGAACTCAGCCACATCAACCAACTTGTCGTTTGCTCCGATAGCTACAACATCACGGCTCATTAGGTCTACGACTTTCTGGCCTTTGGTTGGGATGTAGTCTTGGCACCAAAGGTCAACCATTACATCGTGAACAGAGAAGATACCCACTAGACGACCTTCAACATCGCAAACTGGAGCGCTAACAAGTTGAGCATCTAAAAGTGAATCAATTGCAACTGATGTAGGCATTTCTACGCTTAGTGTAATTGGTTGAGTGTTCATGATTTGCTTGATAGTCGTTGCTGTATTCATAGTGATTTCCTTAGCTGACGTAATTTCTGTTGTTTGTGTAATTGTTGTAATTTCTGCTGCTGTAAGTTGTGGGCGACGATAAATGCTCCAATTGGCTAAGCCGACCAATACTGCACCACCAACTATGTTCCCGATTGTTACTGGCACCAAGTTTGCGGTGATAAATTTCATGATGTTTAGGTCTGCGTACTGGGTTGGTGTTGCGCCAATTTGCATCCAAAAACTTTCTGGTGCGAATGTTTGAATCGTGATGCCTAGTGGAACCATGAACATATTCGCCACACAGTGTTCAAAGCCTGAACTAACGAACATTGCTACGGGTAATACGGTCATCATCGCTTTGGTCATGGCGTTAGCAGAACTGAACGTTAACCAAATGGCTAAACACACCAATAAGTTACAAAGCACACCCAAAGCAAAAGCTTGAACAGGGCTGTGGTGTAGCTTGTGTTGGGCAATATTTAGAGCGTTTAAACCCCATTGCCCGCCATCTAATTGATACAAGCCTGCTGCACTTACTAGAGCCAAAAGGAACATGGCACCGATAAAATTGCCGACATAAACCTTGCCCCAAATAGACAGCATCTTAGTGAAAGTAATCTGTTTGTTAGCCCATGAGATGCTTGATAAAACTGAGCTGGTAAACAGCTCACCACCGCAAATCACAATCAAGATTAAACCCATACTGAATGCAAGACCGCCGGCTAAGCGACTCAACCCCCATCCAGCATTAGCGCTACCCGTGGTTACCGTGATGTAGAATAAGAAAGCCAGCCCTATAAATGCACCGGCCATGATCGCCAAACTCACTGTCATGCTGCTGGTTTTATTTGCTTTGCTTAAGGAAAACTTCTCTGCTTCCGCCATCATTTGTGCTGGTGAGAACAGTTGATAGTTTTCAGAAGTACTGGTTACCATATTCCCCCCTTGAACAATCCGTCATGTGTAATTCCTAGTGTTAATGACTCGGTTAATCCGTGATGTTTTGCAGGCTTCGTTGTGTCCTGCCATTCCAGATTAGGGAGTTGAGGAGTTGAGGTAAAATTGATAATTTTTAGAAACCACATCAAAATTATTGATATAGATTTGGTTACGCGTAGAATGAAATTGATTGCTCATCGGCTTAAAAACAACGAGCAGCAGGACACAAATAATTAAAAGCATTAAGGATGAATTTTGCGTTATTCATTAAAGCAACTCGCGGTATTTGATGCAGTGGCAGATTCCGGGAGTGTTAGTCATGCCGCAGACAAGTTGGCGTTGACTCAATCAGCGACAAGTATGTCTCTTGCACAGTTGGAAAAAATGCTCGGCAGGCCTTTATTTGAAAGGCAGGGTAAGCAAATGGCTCTTACTCATTGGGGTATGTGGCTAAGGCCAAAAGCGAAGCGTTTATTGCAAGATGCGCAGCAAATCGAAATGGGGTTCTACGAGCAGCATTTATTGAGTGGAGAGCTCAAATTAGGCGCGAGCCAAACCCCGGCAGAACACCTCGTTCCTGACCTCATCAGTATTATTGATAACGATTTTCCAGAGATGCGAATCTCGCTTGGGGTACAAAGTACCGATGCCGTTATCGATGGCGTATTAGATTATCAATATGACTTAGGTGTGATCGAAGGTCGTTGTGATGACAACCGAGTTCATCAAGAAGTGTGGTGTACTGACCATTTAACGGTCGTTGCATCCGCTCATCACCCTTTTGCGAAACGTGAACGTGTGAGTTTGGCGCAGTTAGAGCAAGCGAAGTGGGTATTGCGCGAACATGGTTCGGGTACTCGCAAAGTTTTTGATAGTTCTATTCATCATTTAATTGGTGATCTTGATGTGTGGCGAGAGTATGAACACGTTCCTGTTTTAAGAAGCTTAGTAGCAAACGGTCCATATTTAACGTGTTTACCTTATCTTGATGTCGAGCAGTTTGTTGAATCAGGTCAGCTTGTTACTTTGAATGTCCCAGAGCTTGAAATGGAGCGTACGCTTTCATTTATTTGGCGTGCTGACATGGCAGAAAATCCACTTGCCGAGTGTATTAAGCGCGAAGGTAAGCGCATGATGAAAGGCAAACCGTCAGTTCTCTAGCGATAAATTGATAATAATCACTGATAACTAAATATGTTGAATAAACGATTCCGGTCTCTATATAGTGATATGGGAACATTTGTGTACATTATTAATGTGATCACGATCAGCCAAAAGAAGGCGTTCTTACCATAATATGCTTACTTGATTTTAAGTGAGGCTAAATCCGGTTGCGTTCAATTGCGTAATTAGGCTTTAGAAATAGTATGAGTACATTAGTCGCGATTTCACTAACAACAGGTATTTTGTCAGGTCTGTGGGGATGGATTGCTGTCTCTTTGGGATTATTGTCATGGGCTGGCTTCTTAGGTTGCACCAGTTACTTTGCATCGCCAACAGGCGGCGTTAAAGGATTAGCAGGTAGCTTATTGACCAACATGACAGGCGTGTTCTGGGCAATGGTGATAATCGAAAGCTCGACCTTCGTAGGGTTAGAGGTTTTAGGCTATGTGATTACTGCTATTGTCGCTTTCTTTATGTGTATTCAAGCAAAACAAGCGTGGCTCGGTTATATCCCAGGAACTTTCATTGGTTGCTGTGCAACGTTTGCCGCAGGTGGCGATTGGCAACTTGTAGTACCATCTTTACTGCTTGGTGGTGTGTTTGGATACTTAATGAAAGCGACGGGGCTATGGCTTCACGAGAAATCAAGCCAATCTTCGGAAGTTGTTGAACAACACGCTAAGCAAGCGAAGGCTTAACTCGTTAAGTAGGTGCTGCTCTAGTGACGGTGAACTCTTGCAAGATAACCCCCAATTAATTTGTATAACTATTTATACAGGCACACCTATTTTGGTGTGCCTTTTTTATTCCCTGGGGTAGGAAAATGATATTACGTGTTTCCATTAGCCATTGTAATCACACGTTTTAATGTCCACCTTAGTAGTATCGGAATACACTCTTGTCCCCGGCTTTCACAATTAGAAACGATGGCAAGAGCAAGGTCTGGTTTCGCGTGTTTTTTGAGAACTCTAGCGACGACTTTTTTCGGTGGGATAGGGTGATCGTAAGGTATCTTAACCATGTCACGAAAAAAGTTCTCAAACCCATTCATATACAAATAATGTTCGATATCTTTATCTGGCAATTCAGTTAGACGGTGTCGTGCTTGATCGTTACCAAGCTTTGAGAGGACCGTTGCCGCATACTTTTTACCTGCGGCATCACCATCGGTTACTACGTGCCAGTCTATGCCAAATTCTTGTGCTACTTTGATGAGTGCTTTAAGCCCTGATTGAGCAAATTCGATTATCTGGACACCTTCTGCTGCAAGATTATACCCACATTGATTGGCTAACTCATTAAACAACCAAACTTCAGTTTCACCTTCTACCAGCAACCAGCATCGAGCAAATAAAGCACCAGGGCGGTGGAAGCGAAGATGGAAACCAATTCGTCTTAGTTCATCTTTGCTGAAGTGATTCATATTGAGTTTGTTCGCGATGGTTTTGTCAGACTGACGAACCAACCTGCGGATCGATTGAAGTGGTACAGCAGATAGTAATTCGCCACTGTTAGTCGTGAGCATTTTCTGCATGGGTAATTTTTGCATTAAACTCCAAGCTCTAGCTAAATGCGTTGGGTGCAAACGACCTTCTGGATCTTCAAGGATCAAAAGAGGGCGGGCACACCGTCTTAAGTCAGTCGGCCCCTTAGCTTGTAGATAGGCATTAAGTAAACCCATAAACAATAAGCGAGTTTGCTTACTTTTGGTCTCTTCGACAATCTGATGAATACTCTTTTCATTTGCTCCTGTAGAGTAACGTAAACCATCCCGTGGCTTCCTTGGATTATTGCGAGAAACGCTCTTAAATGAAAAATAATGCTCTATGAGGTTTTGCATCGACTCTAAGCTACTGCGCATTTCGCCTTTATTGACGTGACCGGGAATTGCCATAAGTCGACGGCAGGTGTTATCAATCCGTTTCTCTATTCTCGCCTGGCGACCATTGCCATGAGCCACGTTGCTGACTGCTTTGTGATGGAAAGGGCGATTAAAGTGTCTTGCATCTCGTAAGCGAATTACAGGGTGCAAGGTCATTAACTCTTGGGCAAACTTCTCTGAGTGATGAAGCTTGAGCGGGTTTCCATCTAAGTCTAAAAATGCGTAATGTGTTGTCGTTTCATACTGTTCTAACGTTGCGCTGATTCGATAATAGATACGGTTGACACCAAATTCATCTTGAACCCAAATCGGTTTAAGTTTGCGATAACGACCCGCTTTAAGCTCGTTTTTGTCGTTGGCTTTTAACGCGAGAACAATTTGAAGGTGTTGAAACTGTGGGTGTGAAATCGAATAATCGACATGAAAATCAGTCATTTCGAATTGATATGGTACTCCGTCAGAGGGGAGAACAACGGAAAGGGCATCTAATAATGAAGACTTACCCCAAGTATTTTCACCAATAAGCGTGGTTAGTTCGTCAAACGCGAGTGACATACGCTTGACACCCCGAAAGCCAGAAATCTCAATTCTTTCTAGTTGCATAGACTTACTCCTAACGGAATGCTCTGCTAATTGTTTGAAAGCTAACAAATATCTTTAATCATAATCTAAAATTACTAGGCCGGTATGCCCACTGGTCACAAAAACTATTCTTTGTTTGTACGGTTCAAAATGAGATTTATAGCTATCTTGAGTATTTTTTTTCAGTTCAGTTTCATAAAATTCACGATTCTGTCATTATTCTCGACCTAGTATGAAGGGACAAAGAGAGAAGAAAATATGACTAAAAAGAACAAGCCAATAAAAATAGTGTTGGCACACATCAATGACACCCATTCATACTTTGAACCAACCTCATTACAGCTATCACTTAAAATGAACAACCACATCATTGAACCTTATGTCAGTACTGGTGGTTTTGCGCGAATTTCAACTCGATTTAAGCAAATTGAGCAAGACGCTAAACGTCAGAAGTTTGGTACTCTGTTTTTACACGCTGGAGACTGCTTTCAAGGCACTTTGTACTTTTCATTATTTAAAGGAAAGGCTAATGCTGATTTGCTCAATGCGTTGAATATAGACGCAATGACGCTTGGTAATCATGAGTTAGACATGGGGAATGAACCGGTTGCGATTTTCGCGAAAAGAATTCAATTCCCACTTTTGGCTGGTAACTGGAATTTATCGAATGAGGATATCAATAAAACTCATACCCTAGCGGATAACGCAATTGTTAAGCCTTACCTAACTGAGACTCGAAGTGCTTCTTTTATAACGAAAGAGTTTGATGGCGAGAAAGTCGCCATATTCGGCTTAAGCATCGATAAGATGGCGAGCATTGCTAACCCAGATATTGATACCCCATTTGAAAATGCATTAGAAACCGCTAAAGCCACGATAGAACAGATTCACCAGGTAGGCATCAACAAGATTGTGTTACTGAGCCACCTTGGTTATGAAGCTGATTTGGAATTAGCAGCAAATGTAACAGGAATCGGCGTGATCGTGGGTGGCCATAGTCACCGCTTGCAAGGCGACTTCTCTGATATCGGTTTAGTGAAAGACGATGATTACGGCGTAAAAATTGGCGACACCTATGTTGTACAAGCGGGTTTCCATGCAATGAGCATAGGTCACTGTGAAATAGAGTTCGATACAGAAGGTAAAGTCACTCACTTTAATGGTAAGAACGAACTGCTATTAGGACGTCGGCTATTTATCGACGCAAAATTGAGTGAAGTTGGACAAGACGATGCCCACGATATGGCATGTGAGTTCTTGAACAACCATACTAATATCGTGGTGTGCAAAAAAGATCCTGAACTTCAAAGTATCTTGACCGATAAGTACCAACCTCAAGTTAGAAAGTTGCAGCAACAAGTTATCACTTACGTCGAGAATAACTTGCGCCATGTACGAATTCCCGATGAACAAGGCCCAAGTCAACTAGCACCGTTAGTCGCACAATCATTTCACTACCTAATGAATAAAAAAGGGCATGAAGTCGAGTTTGCTATCCATAATTCTGGAGGAGTCAGAAACTCGCTAAATAGTGGTGATGTCTCGGTTGCCGACATTGCCGGAAAATTACTACCGTTTGCCGTACCTATTGGTATGTACAAAGTGAGAGGAAAAACGATTGCCGACATGCTTGAAGGGGCTATTAACAATGCTTTGGACAATGGAGTGGTTGGTACTGGGTCGGGTAGTTTCCCTTATACTCATAACTTGAGGTTTTGTTATTACAAAGAGGCACCGCTAGGCCATCGTATTCACCACTTGGAAATTTATTCAGAATCTTCCGGGTGGCAAACCGTGAACCGCGATCGAGTGTATAAAGGTACTTCTTCTGCCTATACCATGAAAGGGAAGGAGGGCTATGACGCCGTTTTAGGTATGTTAGGTAACGGAACTGTCACGACAGATTCAATGGCAGACTGTTTCATCGAGTTTCTTCAGGATCATCCTGAGTCATTACAACAACATGAAACGATGAATTGCTTAGAATGTTCTAAGTAATGCAAAGTAGTACGTCACTATTGATTGATTTATAAAATTGGCACTATTTATGCTTTATTCCTGCAGGTGTGTTTCCTGTGGGGGATAAAAATGGATAAGCAAGATTGGTTGGATGCGGCAGCGGTTGTTAGTTGGGTATCGGTTTGGTCTGCATTGGTATACTTAGTACCTATGGCCGGTTTATAAAAGTAGTCGGTGATTAATAAGTGCTCGCTGTTGAGTAACAGTGGAGTCAGCATTTGCAATGCGTGCAACATCATCAGCATATTACAGACATAAAAAAGGAGCAGATAGCTCCTTTTTTGCTTTTTAGGTCAATTTTCTATAGACGAAATACGACGAGATGATTATGATCGTCGCGTTTGGGGAGTAGTTAGCGCAAGTTTACATATCGTCATCTCGTTAGGCCAAGTGTCTATCCGGTATGTAAAGGTGAAATCCCATATTTCACTTCAACGAGACCAACGCAATCACAGTCAAGATCCGTAATGGAACCTGATATGCTTTGTTTGCGGAAGGTCTTTATACAGTTCTTCCGCCCGGAGGAATAATGAACTCAACTCAATCTCTATTATCTACCAACAGTGAATCCTTTTTTTCATCGCCGATTATGACGACTTATGCGGGCTTTTTTCTGCTGACGGTTATTCTCATCTCTATTGATATCTATCAGACTCGTGGCGGTAACGTCACCATTAAGAAAGCGGCAATCTGGAGTGTTTTCTGGTTTGTACTTGCGTTTTTGTTTGCTGGCTCTATTTACCTATTTTGGGACATTTATGCGCCGAACAGTGACTACACAGCGCAAAAAGCAACAGTGTCATTCATTACGGGTTACTTGTTAGAGAAATCACTGAGCGTAGATAACTTGTTTGTCTTCGCGATGATCTTTGCTCAATACCAAGTTCCTGAGCATCTACGACCTCGTGCGCTTCTTTGGGGCGTGATTGGTGCATTGATGCTTCGTGCAATTATGATCGCACTAGGCGCACAGCTATTGGCGGAATACCACTGGGTACTTTACGTGTTTGCTGCGTTCTTGATTGGTACGGGTATTAAACTGGCATTAGACAAGGGCGAAGAAGAGAGTGTGAATACACTACCTGAAAAGCTACTTCGTAAAGTGATGCCGGTAACCGAGGGTTTCCATGGCCCTGCATTAATGGTTAAACAGGGTGCTAAATGGGCATTCACTCCAATGATGTTGGTGATTGGTGCGATTGCAGTCATGGACGTGATGTTTGCATTGGACTCTATCCCTGCAATCTTTGCGGTAACACAAGAACCGTTCTTGGTATTAGCGGCAAACGTATTTGCGTTACTTGGCCTTCGTTCGTTGTATTTTGTACTGCAAGGTATGATGGACAAGTTCATCTACTTGAAACCGGCACTGGCATTCATCATGGTGTTCATCGGTGTGAAAATGCTATTGGTTGACAGTGAGTGGGCTATCCCAACTTATTGGTCGCTTGCTGTGCTGATTTCGACTATGACGATTGCGGTTATAGCGTCGGTTTATGCGAAGAAGCCAGGCATTGAACAAGTAAATTAAAAACAAATATAACTTATCGAAAAGTCGATAATGAACACGTGGCTGATGAAGTGGAAAATTTATTTATGTAAATTTTCTGTGACATTGGCCACTGTTGTTTGTGGGGTATTTGTACTAAATGCATGATTTAAACACTATGTTGAATTGATACTCACATGGCGTGCATATCTATTTTATGGCATTGTTAATGGTTTGTTTTATTAGAAAAACTAATTCTAATATCCAATTTTAGTCATTTTTTAACCTGCAAAAGATCACCTATTATTCTTGTCATCAGAACGAAACACACAAACACATTTATAGAGAGGCAATCATGGCTCAAGCAGTACAAATGAATACTATCGCTGTTCCTAACTCTATGGATAAGAAGACCTACGCGGTTAACTTCAAAGGATTGATTGCACACATTTTCGATATTCTTTTCGTAGACAACTCTCCACGCAGTTACTACGCAAGCGACTTATCTGGTCACATGCAACGCGATATCGGTATCAACCGTTAATTTTAGCGTAAACGCATAGAATTAAAGAAATACAGAATTTAAAACGCCAGCTTCAGAAGCTGGCGTTTTTGTATATGAAAGAAGGGGACCTAAATTTGAGTGCACGTTTACAAAATTGGTTCTCAAAAGAGGCAAGCGACATAAACGTGAAGCTGATACCGTGTTCACAACTCACTTGAAATCGATTACTTCATATCTTGGACTGCTTTGTTGGGGCTTAATCGCTTAAACCTTTGGGAAAGGGGGCAAATTAGTTACGTAATACTGCTGAAATACGTTAATATAGCGCGCTATTATTTTAGCTTTGAGTTCCTGCAATTAATGACTAACACCACGACACCAACCAACTTCTCTGATCTTGGCTTAATCTCTCCTTTGATGGCTCGTTTATCTGAGCTTGAATACCAACAGCCAACGCCTATCCAAGCGCAAGTTATTCCAAGTGTGTTAGCAGGACGCGATTTAATTGCAGGCGCAAATACCGGTTCAGGTAAAACCGCAGCATTTGCACTTCCACTGTTACAAAAGATTCATGAAGATGCACCTCTGGACCGTCGTTCAGGTAAAGGTAACTTTGTTTCTGGCCTTATCTTGGTTCCTACTCGTGAACTTGCTAAGCAGGTGGCTGACAGCGTTAAATCTTACGCTGTGCATTTCAATGGCGCGATTAAAACGGTTTGTGTGTTTGGTGGTGTATCAGTAAATACTCAGATGCAGGCGCTACGTGGCGGCACAGATATCTTGGTGGCAACACCGGGTCGCCTACTTGATCTCATTTCAAGCAACGCAATCAAGCTAGACAAAGTAAAAACGTTAGTGCTTGATGAAGCTGACCGAATGCTAAGCCTTGGTTTTACAGAAGAACTCGACGCGATCTTGAAACTATTGTCGAGCAAGAAGCAAACCTTGTTGTTCTCTGCGACGTTCCCTGAGCAAGTTAAAGCATTAACTCACGAACTATTGAATGATCCGATTGAAGTGCAACTTCAAAGTGCCAACGCGAGCACATTGGTTCAGCGTGTATTTGAAGTAGAAAAAGGCCGTAAGACAGCATTGCTAGCGCACCTAATTCAGCAACACGAATGGCGCCAAGCTTTGATTTTCGTCAATGCGAAAAACAGCTGTGAGCACCTAGCAGATAAGCTATACAAACGCGGCATCATTGCAGAAGTCTTCCACGGCGATAAAGGGCAGGGTTCACGTACTCGTATCCTTGAAGATTTTAAATCTGGCGAGATCGACGTTCTGATCGCAACTGACATCGCGGCACGTGGTCTGGATATCGAAAAGCTTCCAGTAGTAATCAACTTTGACTTACCGCGTAGCCCATCAGACTACATGCACCGTATCGGCCGAAGTGGTCGTGCGGGTGAGGTTGGTCTTGCGCTATCTTTGATCGATCACGAAGACTACCATCACTTCACCATCATCGAGAAGAAGAACAAAATTCGACTTGAGCGTGAGCAAATCGAAGGCTTTGAAGTGGATGAAGAAACAACCGCTGAACTGGTTGCAGCATTGAAACCAGTTGCGCCACCGGCTGGCACAGGTAAAAAGAAGAAAAAGAAAAAAGCACAAACTAATCAAGATGTGTGGCTGAACAACAACTGATCGAGAATCAGTAAACAAGACATTCAAAAGGCGCTTAATTGCGCCTTTTGTATTTTTATTGTACCGATATACATCGCTGCTTTGCTAAACGCTTAGAACTTAGACTTGGTGAGTAATTCCAATTAGCAATTGGATTTTACTCTAAATAGATCAGTGAATAGCTTGGAGATCATCAATAAGATTAGGATAGTGGTTAACATCAGCAATGGTGTTTCAATCTGGTATATTGGCGTGAGGTTGAGAGCACCAGATGTCAGAACAACCAACAAGTTAATGCCAAGTATTCTATGAATCATAAGCTTGGGTGTTGCGAACACCTTCCATATCACCACGCAATTAATGAAATAGAATAGTGCTAACTGCCATAGCTCACTCATCATCGGCATAATAAAGATGTATTGAAGCAAAATAATAGTTCCAGTACCTAGCACACCGAAAAAAGCATCCTTGATAACACTGGGTGGCATCGTCGGTAACACGGAAGAAAATACTCCTGCAATCATTGGGAAGATAAAACCACCCGGTACTGGTAAATATATCCAAATCAATAGAGACGTTACAAACATTGATACACCTTGTAATACTTTTCTCCCATCCTCATTCAGATGCTGAACAAAGGTACGATGTTCGTAATGCCAAGTGAAGTCTCGACTCTTACAGGCTACATTCGACACATCACCAATCAATGACAACTTCGGTGCGATTAACTCTAGTCTCTCCATATTTTTAATCAGACTTGACCAGTCAATAATGGGCTCGAGCTCATCAGAAGCAAGCTCAAGTAGTCGAGCCTGAATGTGAGCCATTTCATTAATGCGTAAACACCAGTCTTTAATGTTCTCTTTGAGATGATAACTGCCATTTAATGGTAAATCTAAAAGCTGATAAAGTTTATCAATATTAGCGATATTGGATTCTAAGGCTTCTATATCTAAGCTTTCTGTATTGCGCATTGCTGTAATCAATGTTTCTCTACTCACTTCAAAGCGCTGCACAAAGTTTTGCTCCGTATTTACAGGCCACACTAAGCGATAAATAATGGAGAAAGTTATAACACCAAGCAGCGTTTCTTGTATACGTAAGACCGCAAAGTAGAACGTTACTTGGCTATCGAAACCGCCCATACAAGAGATGATCGAACATACAGCGAACCCTATCGAGAATATGTATCCATACTTTTCGTCACTCGACATGAAAATACATACTCCTAGAAACAAAGTAAAAAACGTTAGGAATAGAAAGCGATCTTGTGAAAACATCGCAATTAAGAAAAAGGCATAACCAGTCCCTAGCAGGGTTCCCATTAACCGGTTATGACCTTTGTTAATTGAATGGGCAAAGCTTTCGTTCAATGCCATTACTGCAACGGCAATCGCTGCCCAATAGGGTTTCTCCCATTGGAACCATAGGGCGAGACAAATCGCGATAACAATTGAAAGGGCGGCTTTAATTGCTTCTTTTGTAGACGTACTGAACATAAGCATCACCCAATTACTTGAGAATT
Source organism: Vibrio sp. 5S239 (assembly GCF_041439575.1). Taxonomy (NCBI): domain Bacteria; kingdom Pseudomonadati; phylum Pseudomonadota; class Gammaproteobacteria; order Vibrionales; family Vibrionaceae; genus Vibrio; species Vibrio sp. 5S239. Next base: position 73,512 of record NZ_JBGOOM010000014.1, read on the forward strand.
TTGATAGAGGCAGTCATGCCAACGCGCAGTTGTATGTCTTTGGGTACCTTGTCCAGCTCGACTTTAATAGGAATGCGTTGAGCAAGACGTATCCATTGGAAGTTAGGGTTAACATTAGGCAACAGATCATTGCCTGTGCTGCCATCTTGTTTAGCAATACCAAATCCAATGCTTTTAATATGACCCTTCAATTGAACGTTTTTGTGCATCATGAGTGTGACCATTGCTTTATCTTGCGGATTTACCCCTACGAGATCGGTCTCTTTAAAATAACCTTCAATCCAAAAACTATCTTCATCGATTAATGCTACAACCGGCGAGTTTGCAACCACTTGAGAGCCTTCACGTAAGTTTAAGTTAGTAATGTAACCGTTGGTTGGCGCGTAGACTTTTGTGTATTCAAGGTTCAAACCCGCTTCTTCAACGTTGGCTTTTGCTAGTTCGACGTTTGCGCTGCTTGTTTGAACGGCATTGTTTAAGTTGTTGAGAGTTAGTACGGACACGGCACCTGGTGTTCTTTTCTCTAAGTTCAACGCTCGTTGCTCTTCGTTCTTTGCTTTGGCGAGCAAGGCAAACGCCTGCTTTTGTGTTGCGAGTGCTTTTCGATAAGCCGCTTTATAGATGCTAGGGTCTATTTCAAAAAGAAGGTCATCTTTAGACACCTTAGAGTTGTCATCCACGTGGATTTTGACAGCTTGCCCAGTGACTCGCGGAGTAATAGAAACGATGAAGGCACTGACTTGTCCATCTCTTGTCCAAGGGGTACTGGTATAAGATTGGTAATAGCTATAAACCACAAAGCCTGCAGCAACGAACAATAGTAATGTGATGAGATAACGTTTAATCAAGGAGAAGGCCTTATAAAATGGGAATGAATTGGCCAAGAACGCCAGTAAAAATAACGATTAAGCTCAATTCTGCTAATGCAGGAAACGCGACATACTTATGTAGTCCGAGCCTAACTGCGATTGAGCCTGTTAAGACCGTCAACATATAAGCGAGTGCGATAACCAGTAACAGCGGTGGAAAGTAGATTTCCCCCCACACGAGTTCATGTGGCATTGTGTTCATTGTGTTGTTCTCTATTCGCTCCGATAGATATGACGATAATGCAGTTGGTGTAATTTCAATAATCGCTTATAGAGGATTGGGTCCATCAAAAGTCGCCGAATTATGGTCGCTATAGATGAGGGTCGGTTGCAAATCATACAAATTAAGCTCGTTTAGCCTGTCGAATTTGACTTTATTCTTGTCAAAAAGTAGTAAACTGATCTTTTCGTCATAGATGAAATTGATAATCAAGGAAGCTAGTGCAATAGAATGAATTTTAGTATTGAACAACTTCTCGCGTTTGTGACCGTTTATGAGCAATTGTCATTTAGTAAAGCAGCAGTAAAGCTTAATAAGCACCGAACAACGATTGGACAAGTTATTACTAACTTGGAAGATCACCTCGCCGTCACTCTTTTTAAAAGAGTGGGTCGCTCTGTTGAGCCAACCGACGATGGGCATCTGCTCTACCACTATGCCAAACAGACGATTGAGCAAGCGAGGACTTTTGATAAGGTTGCGTTAAGCCTGTCTTATGGTGGATTGGAGAACATTACTATTGCTTACTCGAGTGTCATTCCACAACGCGTACTTGTTGATATTCGTAAGCAGTTAAAACTCGACTTTCCGATGATGCGAGTAAATTTTTTGGTTAAGAATAAGAACGAAATTAAGGAAGGGATACAAAGTGGAGAATATCACTTTGGACTTGTGAATGTTCACCATAGTAGGGCAATGCATAGTCTAGATTCTACATTCCTAGGGCACTTTGAGTTTTACCCATTCGGGCAAAGAGGCGGAGAGCTCTCTAATGTAAACAGAGATGAGGTCTTAGTGGCACTCAGGAATTCTAAACAGTTCGTATTAAAATCTCTAATTGATGAAGGGCTGTCTGAAAAGGTTATCGTGAGCTCTGACTACGAAGAAATTGATCAGCTCGCGTTAGTTATTAAAATGCTTGAAGAGGGTCTAGGATGGGCACTACTTCCTAAGGCATTTTTTACTGATTCTGAATTTTCGAAACACTCAATCGAGCCGATTTATTCTGCGCAGATGGTGGAAGGGTTCAAGTTTGGTTTTGCCTTATGGTGTCCGCATTCAAAACAGATCTGCGACATAAAAGGCTCTTTGGTGTCAGTTATCAAACGCTATCGAGAGCACCTTATTGATAGCTTTAATGGGTAAGAATGTAAACTGCTTTAATTTGTTAGCAATTTAGAATGTAAAAAAGGCGCTCATTAGCGCCTTTTCGTTTTCTATCACTTTCTTGTAGTAAGATTACTTCTTACGGCAGAACTCAGCGATTACGTACATTGATTGACCGCCGTTTGTTTTACCAGAAACAAGCTTAGGATCGTCACCAACGCTGATACCACGGATAACAGTACCTTGCTTAATAACTTGGTTAGTACCTTTGATTGGCAGGTCTTTGATTACTGTTACGTCGTCACCTTTCTTAAGTTCAACGCCGTTCACGTCAAGAGGCTTGTCATCAGCAGACATACCGATTTGTGCCCAAACTGATGTTTCTTCTTCAAGGTACATCATATCTAGCGCGTCTTGAGCCCAGCTTTCAGAGTTCAGACGAGTAAGTTGACGCCACGCCATTACTTGAACTGGCGCTTCCTGGCTCCACATGCTGTCATTTAGGCAACGCCAGTGGTTGATGTCTTTAGGATCGTCGATCTCACCAAGACATTTGTCACATACCATGATGCCGTGATCCACTGTTACGTGGCTGTGTGGCGGTACTGCGTATGCAGTAAGAGAAGAATCAGAACCACATAGTTCACATTTAGATTGGCAGCGTTCTAGCATCGTAGCTTCAGAAGACATAATGGACTCACATTTATTAGGTGTTAAATTACGGAGGCTATTATCCACTTTATTTACAATAAAGAAAGAGGTCGTACGGTATTCTGTCTTGATTAATTTTAGCTGAGATCAACCATTTGTGTTTTAAAGTTTTATGCAAACGGTTAACTAGGGACGATGAGATGTCGACAGACACAAAAATGCCAGCGGTTAGGCTGGCATTTGGTTTTGATAGAAAGATAAATTTTACTCCAAAACAGAGCCTGCGTTGGAGACTGTACTCAATTTGTTGTTTACCAAGAAATCTTTTGCTTGTGTCTGCATTTCTGCATGGTGAGCGGAATCTAAAGGTAATGGTGTTGTATCGTCTTGTGGGATAACAAAGGTACTGTGCGCTGCAACATTGTTAAATTTCACAAATTCGTTAGTTCCGGCATTGCTAGGTGTCGCACTACTTGAATCAACAACAGTTAGGTTAAGCTTGGTTGCCAACGGTGTTGTTCCCGCGAATGGAGCGCTTGCTACAGAGTTAGGTACAGTATCATCGCCTTGTACTTGCCCAATATAAATAGGTAGTACAGGTGAACCAGAGCTTAAAAGGTGGTCAGCGTTAGTGAACGGGTCGATGGTATCCAACACGGTTTGAGCTGCATACGCGAATTGCTGAAATGCAGCCGTCATCACTCCTAGTTGGGCTGTGGTTGCATTACCTTCAAACGTTTCGTAGCAGAGTTTGTCTGATAAGCTGGCACAGGTAGCGCTTGCGAAACTCGCGTATTCCGTTGAAGCGCTCAACGCAACATTGTGTTTAACCTGAGGACCAAACTCTGTAGAACCTAGTAGAAGGTTAGATATTTGACCACCAGAGTTTTCAAAAGCTGCAGAACTAAACGAATACAGAGCATCAGCCGTTGGACTACCTAACGTACGGTTAGAGGCAGCAACAGCTGTCGTTCCAACAATACCGCCCAAAGAGTGACCTAAAAATTTAACCTGTGAACCTGTATTTAGATTGAATGCACTCAATGGAGAACTAGCGAGTAAACCAGCTTGCAAAGAAGCGGTTAATGATGCACGTAAGCCCATTACATCTAGTGCACTTTGTCGAACGTTATCGCGAGCTACTGGCAAGTTTGTTAGGTTTAAATAGGCCAAAACGTCAGCGTTTGCCGAACGAGTATCATCCAAACTACGTGTACCGTGAATTGGAAGGTCAATTGCTAGAACCGCCGTATCATCTCCCACTAAGTTATAAGCAAAGGCATAAGCATTCTCTTTAGCTGAGGTAATGCCATGCTGATAGATGACAACGTTTTTTGGTGTTGCGCCATTCTTAGTAAATAACAAGAATTCAACAGATTCCAATGATTTAACTTGTGGAACTGGAGAATATTTAGTGATTACTCTCTCGCTATCTAGCGGAGAACCATCATCTAGTACAAGGTTTAAACCAATCAGTTTAAGTTGTTCTGTTTGGCTGGTTGCTAAGACACTGGTATCGATACCTGCCGCAATAAGCTGCGCAGCCATGTTAGCTTGTTCTGCGCTGTTGCTAAGAGCACTAGATACTTTAGCTAGGCTCGGCATCGCTGATTCGAATGGCTGAGCGTTCCAGTTACTTGCGTCTTTTTCCAAATAGTGCGGTAGTTGAACGAAGCCTTCGCTGACATCGACATTCGCGCCGGAGTTGGTATACATTAAATTGATTGCGCCTTTTGCTAAAGCAATGGCATCGGCATCACCGCCACCAATGTACTTGTCAAAGTCCGCATCTTCAGAAAGCGCTGTGGTAAAATCTTTTGTTGAAACAAACTGCATTCCGTATGCCGTCGATAAATCTACGCCGTTAGGGTTTGCGCTATCTTTCCAAACACCATTTAGATTTGCTGAAGCCAATCCTGTTGCGGTTGCTGCTTTGGTAGCGAAAAGTGAATCACCGACAGACTCTGTAGTAAACCACGTCGAGTAAATGATGTTCTCAGTATCAAGGTTAATTGCACCTGCAGCAGTCGCTCCAGCAAAGATCTTTTCAACACCTTGAGTGATTTGCTGTGCTTGAGCAAGGCTACCTTCGGTATAAGTTACTGCACTTGATTTCAGCGCAGCATAACTTGCCGACATGCCAACAGGATCGCCATTAACATCCGTTAGTTCATTGGAAAGTGCCAATACGTATTCACTTGAAGCATCTAAGGAATCATTGAACACAATTGTGAATGTGTCAGTTGAGGCGTTAGATAGAACTTTAAAGTCAGTGCCTAAGGTCAATACTCCAGCAACACTTGGTACTGTGTCTGAAGTAAGTGAACCACTAAGCTTTAATAGGTAAACACCACCTGTAGCGAAACCATCAGTTAAACCAGTACCTTCAAAGTTCATGATGATTGGCATTGAAGTAGACCAGCCATCCATTGTGTTCATTGCTGCGATAGGGTTGGTTAATGAGTCATCACCGCCAGTAGGTAAGCCAAGTGTACCGTCGCTAGCATCCATCAACGCGAAACTAGGAAGAGGAACAGCAATATCAGCACCCGCTAATTGAAACTTGATGCTCGTCGCTTGTGCGAGTGAATCTTGAATGTATTGTTCATATTGAATCGTTGTTGAAGCACCTGAACTCGAAGAGTCATCACCACAACCAGCAAGAAACATTGCTGAAGCGAGCAGCGAAACATTAAATAACTTTTTCATGTTTTAATTCCGTTTAGTTGAAGGTGTAGTTCATTTGAATTGCAGATAGGTAAGCGACTGCATCACCAGAGAATTCAAGTTCTTGACCAAGTTCATTGGTTTCTGTGAAATCACCGTCTTTACTTTGAACAAGAGCAAAACCAGCATCGATTGAAAGGTTAGGGCTGTACTGATACGTCAAACCTGCGCTGTACCAGAAACGGTCGCTATCAGGGATACTTAATGTCGCTTCACCAGCTTGCTCGTCATAAGCTAAACCTGCTCGTAAAGTCCACTCTTGGTTCAACTGGTAAGTAGCACCCAGTGAGTAACGGTTATTGTCGTCGTAGTCTTCGGTCTTTTTAAAACACTCGCCATTTGCGCAATCTGAACTCGTCGCTTTAAGCTCTTTAAAGCTACTCCATCCAGTTTGTTGCCAGCCATAGTGAATTGCCCATTGGTCGGTCAATTGGTGGAAAGCTGAAATTTCAATAATTGAAGGCAACGTGATTTTTAAACGGCCTGTTGTTGTTGTAGCACTGCCTTGCACGATACCGCCCGTGTAATCAGTAAAGTCACCATCATCAAAGTCTAGGTCTACCTCTGAACGATAAGCTATAGATAATCGGTTGTTTTCATTCAGTTCATATAACGCGCCAACGTTCCAACCAAATGCAAATGTTTCACCTGTCATACTGATCAGTTTTGTTGAGGCAGGATCTCCAGTGATGTTAGAAATAGAGCCTTGATGACGATTTAGTTCAGCCTCGGCGTAAACAAGGTTTGCACCCGCACCAACACTAAACTGGTCGTTAATTCGATACGCCACATTGGGGTTTAAGTTCACTGACACTAGTGAAGTATCACCTGCAAGATCACCCGCATAAATATCATCTGGGTAATCGGTAGCAACGCCGTAGTTAGAAAACATACCGATGCCCCAAGCCCATTTATCGTTGATAGGGCTAATATAGTAAGCAGCAGGGACGACTTGCAGTGGAGCTACGTCTTTAGAGACTTGGCTTTGTCCACCAGAACCTGGAACATTGTTTTGAGTAATATCTACCTCGGGATCAACGATAGAAACCGCGCCTGAAAATTGGGCTGTATCAAATAGGGTCATTGCGGCGGGGTTTCTCGCTAGTACACTCGCGTTATCAGCTACTGCACCTTCACCTGAAAAGGCACGGCCAAGACCAGAGGCAGAATGCTCAGCAACTTGGAAACCAGCCGCAAGTGAATTGCATGCAAATAGCACAGAAAGCGAAACGAGAGAGCGTTGTATTGTTTTCATCCTTGACCCTCCTAGGGCATCGAATTTCGTTATTATGGTTTGAAAACACACTGAGCATTGTTGGTGTTGAAGCTCTAATGTAAATAGCATGTTAAAATCATGTTTAATATAAAGTCAAAGAAATAGTTGTGATTTTGTGAGGTTATGTTTTAAAGGGGCGGCACTTTAACATCGATAATATAAATATAATCAATAGTTTATTAATGGTTGGAGGTGTGACCAGAGTGTTTATGCATAGTTGCGGTACGAATAGTGCTCAATAGCTCAATATGTAACAACTTTGTTTGTGTTTACCGCTAATCGTTAAATCGGCATAATGCTCTTTTATTTAGAAAGTCATTAAATTGGAATTTTAGTTTGGAATTACTCGCGATAGAGTTTCTTGGTAAACCACTTCGTTTAGAAGGGTCAATGGCAGGGTGGCAACAGTTGTATTGGGACAACACTTTGGTGTCCCAATTAGACGCAACCACAGATCAAGATGACGCTCGAACCCATGCATTTACTCTGCGCGCAGGTGAAGAAACGTTGCAGTGTCACGTTGAGGCGGCCGTTCAGTGGCAACCGTTTGAGATGACCTATAAAGCGACCGTGAATGGCCAAACCGTTACCGAAGGCAATAGAAACACCAAAGATATCGAGCAACAAACCCCGGTTGTCGCACCAAAACCAGAGAAGCGTTTTAGCTTAATCGGGTTGGTGTCGCTGGGAATGAAAGCCCTCAAGAGTGCCAAGTTAATCAAGGTGGTGCTTGCCTCTGCGAGTTTAGCCGCTTATTCGTGGCTATTTTCAATTCAGTTCGCTTTAGCCTTGATTGCTTGTTTAATGTTCCATGAATATGGCCACATCAGAGCAATGAAATACTTTGGAATGAAGACCAAGGGCATTTATTTGATACCATTCCTTGGTGGCTTGGCGTTATCCGACGAAAAGATCAATACGCGCTGGCAAGATGTGGTTATCTCAATCATGGGACCATTGTTTGGCTTGATATTGTCATTGATATTTATGGTGTTGTACTGGGCGACTGGCGAAATGTTCTTCGCTGGGCTTGCGGTATTTAACGCTTTATTAAACTTGTTTAATCTATTACCTATTTTGCCTCTCGATGGCGGACATGTACTAAAAAGTATCAGTTTTTCGATGAACAGTGTGCTTGGTATTGTCCTGTGTGTTGCAGCCGCTATTGCTGGCGTGGTACTGAGTTATCAGTTGAATTTGACCCTGTTTGGCTTCTTATTGATTATGGGCAGTGTGGAAATACTATTCGAATGGAAAGGGCGTCACCACAGTCACTTATTGCCGTTAGACAAATACGGTCAAGTCGTGTCGTTCGTTTGGTATGTGGGTTTAGTGAGCAGTTTGATCGGTGTTATCTGGTATTTTGCATCGACAGGTGATCAGCTATTAAGCCTACCATTGCAAATTCTTGGTACTTAACAAGAATCAAAAACAAAAAATGCCCTAACCAATATGGATAGGGCATTTTTGTATTCGAAGTTTAGCGTCTAAACAAATGTTAGATTACGCTTTGCAATTTGGTCTTGGTGAACCCGATTGAGGTAACGTTTTTATCGTCGCCTGTAGATCTTTGATACGTGTACTGTGGGAAGGGTGCGTAGACAGCAATTCTGGCGGTTGGCTACCACCTGATGCTTTCGCCATGTTTTGCCACAAGTCGACGCTCTGTTTAGGATCGAACCCTGCCTGAGCCATATATTCTAAACCAACAACATCGGCTTCTGATTCCTGAGTTCGGCCATACGGTAGAATAACCCCGTATTGAACACCTAAACCTAGGGCTGCCATTGTCATTCCTTGGTACTGTTTGTATTCTGATGCTCCTAACGCAACACTGGTAATTGATAAACCAGTATTAGCGATTTGAGACTGAGATAAACGCTCATTACTGTGGTTCGCCAAAACGTGTGCAACTTCGTGTCCGATAACCGTTGCCAGTTGGTCTTGGTTTACCGCAACATTAAGCAAACCCGTGTATACGCCAATTTTTCCGCCAGGTAGGGCAAACGCATTCACTTGGTCGCTATCAAACACAACAACTTCCCATTCACTAAAACCTTGTTTAGGAATATATTGAGTGATGCTGTTCACTACGCACTGTACATAAGCGTTAGTTTTGGCATCTTTGCTGATGGGTTGTTCTTTTTTCATTTGTTCAAAAGACTGTGCTCCAAGCTGAGACATATCTTTATCTGAAAAAAGAAGTAGTTGGTTTCTTCCTGTCGGGGAAGCGCTACACGCAGTTAGGCCTGCAAGAGTGAAAAGCGAGGCAAACTTCGTCCATGACGTCATACAATATCCTCTGTGTATTCGGTTTTTATGCATGTTAACATCAACTTGCGTAATAACTAATAGCTGTAAGATAACTATTGTCTTTAAGACCATTATTATCGCTAGAACACCATTAGTGTTAATCAAAGAGGCTCACGCACTAACAAAGTAATAATTAAGGAACCCACATGAGTATTTGGAAAAAGCCCGTTGATCTAGAGATCTTCAACGCGACCTCAAAAAATACCTTAATTGAGCACCTCAACATTGTTTACACTGAGGTTAACGATAACTCCTTGGTGGCAACCATGCCGGTTTGTCATTTCACCCACCAACCACTCGGTATGCTTCATGGCGGCGCATCGGTAGTTTTAGCCGAAACGCTGGGGTCACTAGCAGCAAACTTCTGCGTACCCGATGGTTACTATTGCGTAGGGCTAGACATCAACGCTAACCATGTAAGATCAATGCGCGAAGGGCACGTTATCGGCACTGCCGAGCCTATTCACTTGGGCGTATCTACTCAAGTATGGCAGATAAACATCACTGATGAACGTCAACGCTTGGTTTGCACGAGCCGTTTGACCATCGCAGTGAAAAAGCATAAACGTTAGTTCTGCGAGCAAGGTGAGGCATAGTAATCATCCTAACCACACCTGATTAAACCTCATTTATACATTGTTTATTTTAGTTAGAGAAATCCATGGTCATAACGTTTAAAAGTGGAAAAGTCATCGCAACGGCGCATGAGTTGGTTGTTCGTTTGGATGGAGAGCATCGAGTCACATTGCAAGCTCAAGTTGATGCAATTCAGCTGATCGGAAAAGGGGCAAACGTGATTTCGGCTAATGGCTCTGAGTGCAAATGGTCAATAAAATTAGACAACGAACAACAGCTTCGTGACATCGCCAATGAAATCGGCTGCGATGTGATGTAATTACTGGTTATAACTGCGTTTATTTCCGCTTTTTCCTCCCTATAAAGGCCACTAAACTAAACCATATTCGCAATATCTCCGTAAAATAGCATAAGTCCGATTGATTTTGGCTCATAAAATAGGGAAACTGAATTCAATATCCTTTGAATAAGTTTTCCTCTTTATGAGCAGCCCAAGACTTCGCGTTCAATTTGAAACTCTGTTTGAATACTTCGATGGTAAAGATTCTGATGTTCAGCTCGACGACATAACAGATGTGCTCTGTTGTACGCGTCGTAATGCCAGAATGGTACTGAACAAGCTTGAAGAAGAAGGTTGGGTAGAGTGGTTACCTGCAGCGGGTCGCGGTAAATTGTCTCAACTTATCTTTAAGCAAAATCGGTGCGATGTTAGTGAAAACTTAGCACGCCGCTACTTAGAAGAAGGTAAAATCGGGCAAGCGCTATCGGTACTTGACCACAATGCCGCAAAGCTTACTCAAGTTATTCAAAATTACCTGGGCGTTCAGTACCAAGAAGGTGAACAAGTTATTCGTTTACCTTACTACCGTCCGCTCTCCATGCTCAATCCAACCAAATCGATGCGACGTTCTGAGCAACACATCGCTTGTCAGGTATTCAGTGGGTTAACTCGCTTAGATGAGAACGATCAGCTACAGCCTGATCTCGCGCATTCATGGCAAAAGATTAACGACAATCAATGGCGATTCTTCTTGCGGCCGGGCGTCCGTTTTCATAATGGCGAACCGCTATTGACGAGTCACGTCGTGGACACGCTGCTTTTACTCGAACCGCTCAATATGTTCTCTCATATTAAAGATGTCTCATCACCTGCAAATTGTGTGGTTGATGTCTTTCTAACGCGTCCAGATAAATATTTCCCCCTCGCGCTCACCGAATCAGTCGCAAAAGTGACTCTGCCGATGATTTTACGTGGTGAAGATTACGATATTCGCCCAATTGGTACTGGCCCGTATCGCATTGAAAAGAATGACGAAAAACAACTCGTTCTAACGGCTTTCAATGGATACTTTGGTTTTAGGCCGTTGATCGATCGGGTGGAAGTTTGGGTTGTTGATGAAGCCTATTCGTCGATGGTTTACCCAAGCCTTTCTAAACCAATAATGGCTGATCGTGGTGATAGCGATGAAGTAGAACTTGATCCGGGCTGTACGTATTTGCTGTTGAACAGAAAAAAGGGCATTGCACAAGATCCAGCATGGGCAGAGTTTCTGTCGAACGCGTTGAATGCCTCTGACTTGTTTGTCCATATTCCAAAAGAGACAGTTATAGACTTGGGTGTGTTACATGCTTACGGGATCAAACCCGGTTGGTATGACATCAAGTTAAAGGTACCTGTTTGTCCACCAGCAAGTGTTAAGCCAAGCATAAAATTGGCGTATCAATGCCAACACCCAATGTTCCCAACACTTGCTAAAGCCATTGTCACTGTATTGAAGCAATACAATGTTGATGTTGAACTTTTCGGTTACGAAACCGATCCTCCACATGCCGACAATGTTGATATCTGGATTAACCCAATGGGTATTGCCAACAACCGAGATGACGCGTTGGCCTGCTGGTTGATGGATTACAGCTTTCTGGATGAATCGAGCCCTGCGGAAGATTTTGATCAGTGGTGCCATATGATTGATCGTTGGCGATCCGGTGAGTTTGAACAATTCCCAGCAAGACAACTTGGTAAACAACTCGTACAAAGTAATCAATTGATACCGATGTTCCACTGTTGGTTAGGCGTAAACAAAGACCAATGCGGTACACTGCAAAACGCTAAGTGTAATGCATTAGGGTGGTTCGACTTTAGCCAAGTTTGGGTAAAACCTGAAGTTGATTGAAACCCGAGACAACTCGATTAGGACAACACAATGCAAACCGTGATTATTACATTCATTACGCTGGTGGCATTTGCGGCCAATTCAGTATTGTGTCGTTGGGCTTTAGTGGATCAAACGATTGATCCTTTGAGTTTTTCGATCGTGCGTATGTTATCGGGAGCACTCACTTTGTTGATTTTATTAACCTTATCTTCAAACGCTAAGCGCAAACAAATTAAAGCATCAGACAGTAACACATCGATCTATACCAAGGTTCGCACTCAGTTTGATCTAACCGCGATATTGACTCTACTGGTTTATATGTTCGGTTTCTCGTTTGCTTACTTAACGCTAGGAGCAGGGCTTGGTGCTTTGGTGTTGTTTGTCGCGGTGCAATTCACAATGATTGCTGCACACCTGTTAGCTGGTAACAGAATGTCATCGCTTGAGTGGGTTGGGTGTTTATTGTCTGTTATGGGGCTCATTTACTTATTAATGCCGACAGAGTCGACAGGCTCATCGGATCTAATCTCCATAATATTAATGGCTTTAGCTGGGGTTGGGTGGGGCATTTACACACTGGCAGGCAAGAAATCGACAAACGCACTTCAATCGACTACGGCCAATTTTGGTTTTGGTTCATTAGTCATTCTTGCATTGTTAAGTCTCCTAGCCTTCATTCCGAGCGTCACGGAACAAATATCCATAACCAAACAAGGTTTGATTTACGCAGTATTGTCGGGAGCCGTGGCCTCTGGCGTGGGTTATAGCTTGTGGTATTACGTTGTGAAGAAACTAAACACCGTTGTTGCATCCATCGCGCAACTCTCTGTTCCTGTTATCGCAACACTTGGTGGAGTATTACTCTTGTCCGAGCCGGTCACTATGCAATTTGTTATCTCTTCGACCGTCATTCTACTTGGGATAAGCTTGGTACTTGTCGCCCCTAAACTAAAGAAATAGAGAATTCGCTCATTAACTGCTATGGCTAAACCAAATAAAAAACAACCGACCAAAACGGTCCAGATTTTCTGCGCAAAATGTAAGGCACAACTTTTTAAGTACCGGAAAGGTGGTAAAGGTGCACTCGTAAAGTGCTTTAAAGAACGCATCGTCGAAGATTACACGACTGAGCCATGTACTTGCCCTGATTGTGGTATAGAGTTCGCACGCGATACCTTAGTTCGAGGCACGCCAGCCTACAAATTTGTTGGCGGTAAAGTAACGATGAAATAAAAATGCCACAGCACTAATTGTGTGTGGCATTTCAGACCTGTTATTGAAGTTAAGAACTGATCTTGATGTTAAGAATTGGAGGCTAGTATCAATGAACTCTAACTCGCCCTTGAAGCTTGAGAATTAACAATGAGACTATTGCTCCAGTTGTATCGCAAAGCATGTCTTTCTGAGCATCCCAAATATCACCTTGTGACCCAAGGAATGCGATACCTTCATCGCCACCTGCAATTTCCGCGTACCACCACTCAATAATCTCATAACCTGCTGCAACACTCATGATGGCAAACAGAGCAAAGAAACACGCCAACACAGGTTGAGCTAGTTTCTTACGAATCAAATATTCAGCGAGCGGGTAAGCATAAAGACCAATAGCAAAATGAGCGACTCGATCAAAATTATTGCGATCAGAGCCTATCATGTTGTTAAACCAATCAAAGGGCACTTCTGCGAAGGTGTATTTGGCACCAATTGTGTGTAGAGCTAGCCAAATAAACATTAGAACGTAAGCCGTTTTTGAAAAGGTGAGCTTGGTAGAAAGCCACCATATACCGGCAAGAATACCAAGGGCGGGGGTGATTTCTGCAATCCATACCGCTCTTGAAAAAGGTTCAATAGCAGAGAATAGAAATACAGTAAGGTAAAGAGCTGTCAGTAACAGCAAGGGGATATTTTTCGCAAGAGGCGTTGTTGTCATATCAATCTCTCGTAGAATTTTTAGATATAGTTACATAATAATGAACGCTGTTCAATTGGGTTTGATTTACCAAACCTGTTGAAAATAAGCGTTATAGCCCAGTATCTAGACAAACGATTGCGAGAGTTTCACAAAAGTTTGATTTACAGCAAAGCGAACCATAAAATCCCTGAATCACTACATAACAAGAAAGAAAGCCATGAAACTGGAAACTGTCGATTATCTTGCTGACGACGCAGCGGAACAATTTGTTCGCTCTCTACGTGAAACTGGATTTGGCGTACTAAAAAACCACCCGATCCCAAAAGAGCTTGTTGAGTCAATTTACGAAAACTGGTACCAATTCTTCATTTCTGAAGAGAAAGAAAACTTCCACTTTAATGTTGAAACACAAGATGGATATTTTCCCCCTTCAGTGTCGGAAGTTGCAAAGGGACACACTGTAAAAGATATTAAAGAGTACTTTCATGTCTACCCGTGGGGTCAGGTTCCTGAACCGCTGAAAGAACAGATTCTAGATTACTACCAACGCGCAAACGCATTTGCTCAAGAGCTTCTAGGCTGGGTTGAAGCGCACGCACCACAAGAAGTACAAGAGAAGTTCTCAATCGCACTTTCTGAAATGATCAATGGTAGTCAACAGACCTTGCTTCGCGTACTTCACTACCCACCAATGCAAGGTGATGAAGAACCAGGTGCAATCCGTGCTGCTGCTCATGAAGACATTAACCTACTGACTATCTTGCCTGCATCGAACGAGCCTGGCCTACAAGTTAAAGCACAGAATGATGAATGGTTAGATGTTCCATGTGATTTCGGCAACATGATCATCAACATTGGTGATATGCTTCAAGAAGCATCAGGTGGTTACTTCCCATCGACAACTCATCGCGTAATTAACCCATCGGGTGCGCGTCAAGAGAAATCACGTATTTCTCTACCACTTTTCCTTCATCCGAAACCAGAAGTGGTACTCTCTGAAAAGTACACGGCGAACGAATACCTAATGGAGCGATTAAGAGAACTTGGTGTTATCTAATTCGTCTTAATTGTATATTGTAAGGAGCCAGCGTAAAGCTGGCTTTTTTGATTTTTACACGTCTAACGGTGTGAAATTTAATTTGTTTGAACCTCGACAAGTGACCATGAATCGATTTCAATTAACAAGTTACTTCAATATATACGTCAATAGGCTTACTTAATTATGTCTGACAAAGCAGCTACATCAAATCAGCAAGGTATTAGGTCCACTTTTCAGGCACATATGGAGAACCCTTTGCTTTGGCCTATTCTGGAGGTGCTTAAGCAACAACCGAGTGGATGGAAAGTGCATACCTTGGCGGCGCATCTCAACGATCTCGGCTTGGTGCCAGTCTTAGATCCCGTGCCTGAAAAAGAGCTATTCAAAAAAAACTTCTTAATCATGAATGCCCTCTATCAGTTGCAAGACACCTTATACCCTGACAGCTGGCTTCAGGTTCAAGCCATGGACATTGAATTGATGAACGGACGTTATCATGGCAGCACTCATACAATCGATCTTGAAGACCCACTGCGTGATTACTATGTCAATTGGCTTAACTATGAAGCTGATGAGGGTGAAGTAAAGCGACTGTTGAATGAGTTTTGGACGCGCTACAAGAAGTTTGTCGGTGGCAGCGAAACGGATATGGACAGAAGTAATGCGCTCAGTTTATTCGAGTTACCACTGGATGCGACTCAACAAGATATTCGAAAGCGATGGAGACGCCTTGCACTGCGTTGGCATCCGGATAGAGATGAGGGCAATACCTCCAAGTTTCAGACGCTCTGTGAAGCATGGCACGTACTACGAAGTTCGTAGTTGAAAAGCACTTACCTGCGTGGGTTACCTCTAATAGAAAGCCCCCATTGTGATTGATACCAATGGGGGGCTTTGTTTTTACTACGAGTGATCTTTTCTTTCGCCACTTTTATGCTCAAATGCGTAATCGAGTACCTTACGAATGTATGGCGCTCCAACTTTTGAACCACCGTTTCCGTGTTCAATGACGACCGTCGCAACATATTCTGGATGCTCATAAGG
The DNA here is from genome assembly GCF_041439575.1 of Vibrio sp. 5S239. Lineage (NCBI taxonomy): Bacteria > Pseudomonadati > Pseudomonadota > Gammaproteobacteria > Vibrionales > Vibrionaceae > Vibrio > Vibrio sp. 5S239. Next base: position 89,402 of record NZ_JBGOOM010000014.1, read on the forward strand.
GGCAAATGCCGTATACAGCGCATGGTCGAGTAGATGCTTTGCAAGGATTTTGGAGTTGTAAACCTGATCCTTCGCTAAATCAAAGACTTGCGCCGTACCCGATTTACCACCGCTTACATACTCAGCGCCCTTGAAGGCTCTTCGACCACTGCCTCGACTGCCATTGTTTACCAGTCTCATTGCATTAATTGGTACGTCCCAAATCTCATCGGGTACCTCTTCAATTGATGCCATCTGTTTTGGCACAACGGGGGTTTGCGTATCAAAATCTTCACCGTGATCTAGTGTTGCTCTTAAAATATGTGGAGGCATTACCTTGCCATGATTAACCAAAACAGAGGTCGCTTTAGCCAATTGCAGAGGAGTAGAAGTCCAATAACCTTGTCCAATACCGACAGGAACAGTATCACCTTGGTACCAAGGCGTGCGATAACGCATCATCTTCCAATCACGAGTCGGCATATTGGCGTTACTTTCTTCATAGATATCGATGCCTGTCGGTTTACCAAAACCAAAACGGTTCATCCAAGTAGAAATGCGGTCGATGCCCAAATCAAAGGCCGTTTGATAGAAGAACGAATCTACAGATTCTTCAATCGCTCGAGTTACATCAACAGGCCCGTGGCCCCAACGTTTCCAGTCTCGCCAAGCTTTCGAGTTTGCTTTGGAACCGGGAATTCGCCATATACCATGGTCGTTACGCACTGTGTTTTCCGAAATGACATGTTCTTGTAAGCCTGCAACGGCCATAAAGGGTTTGACGGTCGAAGCGGGGGGGTACACGCCTAAGGTTGTTCTATTCACCAGTGGGCGGGCTGGATCGTTTAATAAGGCTTGGTAGTCTTTACTAGAAATACCATCGACAAAGAGATTAGGATCATAGCTAGGACTAGATGCCATCGCCAATACGCTGTTGTCTTTTGGGTCGAGAATGACCGCGCTTCCGGTTCTGTGATCAAGTTGTTCAAAGACGTATTTTTGTAGCTCAAGGTCAATATTTAACACGATATCTTTGCCAGCAACAGGCGGCACGTACTCAATGGTGCGGACTATTCGCCCACGGCTATTTACTTCGACCTCTTGATAACCTTTGATGCCATGAAGTATGTCTTCGTAATATCGCTCAACGCCAAGCTTACCGATGACGGTCGTCGCTTGATAATTTGCTTCTATACCTTGTTCTCCCAACTTTCTAAGATCGCTATCATTGATGTGCGCCACATACCCTAAGATATGAGTAAGAACCTCACCATTTGGATAAAAGCGTTTCAAACTGGTATCGATAGATAGACCGGGGAATTGATATTGATGAACGGAGAACTTTGCAATCTCTTTTTCAGTTAGGTTCTCCAATATAGTCACAGATTTAAAACGACGTGTGTTGTGATAACGTTTTTTGAAACGAGTAATCTGTTCAGGGTCACGCGGGATGAATTTGTGGAGTTTTTCGAGCATTAAGTCAACGTCATCAGTTTGCTCTGGAATCATGGTCAAATCAAAGACGAGTTGGTTCTCCGCCAGTAACACGCCATTGCGATCATATATCAGCCCACGAGCAGGAGCGATAGGCAGTACTTTGATTCTGTTACCATCCGCTCGGGTTTGGTAGCTTTCGAAGTTTTTTACTTGGAGACTATATAGGTTTCCAACTAAGACGAAGGTGAAAATAAAAATCCCAATAAATGCGACGATAACTCGGTTTCGAAACAAGTTTATTTCGCTTTTATGGTCACGAATTCTTACGCCTTTGTGGTTCATCAACATCTCGACTTGTTACATTTAGTTACACTTTCCAAGGCTGAACTTTATCTGAATATCACTAGGGCATTGTAAAAGCTGTGTCATGATTTGGATTGTCTGGGATAACTTAGTTAATTGAAAGATATCGGCTTAAGTCACACCCAATAAGTAAGCTGTTAACGACGTAAAAAATAGCGTTATTGATGTATTAATCGTTATAGAGTTTGTATTGCAAGGAGGGACACCATATAAAAACGGCCCTCATTAATGAGAGCCGCAAGTTGAAACAGTGCTACCTTGTAGACAACCTAGTCAGAAGATTTGAACTGAGACTTACGCATACGGTTCAAAGCAGCCATTATGTCCAACGTTCTTGGTTTTGCTAAATCACCGTATTTCGGCATGTTAGCGTGCCACTCGTTTTCTAAAATGGTGTTGAACTCTTTCGCTGGATTATTTGACCAACCTGGCGTTTGTGCAAACTGAAACCAAGCCCAACCGATCGCATTTACCTCTGATGTTGACTCAAGTTGCTCTAATGCAGAAAGGTCTGCGAACTCTTTACCAAAACGCAGTGATTCTTTGCCTTTCGCGCTAACACGGAACTTGCCGTCCATAAGAATGTTCATCAGTGATACGCGATTCAATGAACGCGGTACAAACATCTCTAAAGCCGTTTCACATTCATTAGTACGTTGAGTAGGGTGCTGAGCAATCACATCTTTTGCTTTTTCAGTCACGTCTACCGCTTGGTAGTCGTGCATTTGAATTACAGTGTTTGCTACGTCTAGGTAATCACCAGACCCCCCCATTACCACGATGGTTGAGATATCCATCTCCTCACGTAGTTGGCCGATACGATCAACAAGCGGTGTGATTGGCTCGTCCCCTTTAGAGACTAAAGCCTGCATACGCTCATCACGAATCATGAAGTTAGTCGCTGACGTATCTTCATCGATAAGTAGAGTTTGCACACCAGCTTCAATCGACTCTTGTAACCAAGCCGCTTGAGACGTAGAACCAGACGCATCTTGAGTACTGAAATCGCACGTATCTTTCTTCATTGGTAAATGGTTGATGTAGTTTGACAAATTCAAGCTGTGCACACATCGGCCATCTTCTGCACGAATCTTCATCGTATCGATAGCAGTCACAATACCTTCGCGACCGTCACCAGGAATATGGTTGTAGATAGAGCGTTCAACGGCGTTCAACAGTGTCGATTTACCATGGAAACCACCACCAACGATTAGTGTGATGCCTTTAGGAATACCTAAGCCAGTCACATCACCTTGGTTTGGTGTGTTTAATGTTACGCTCAATGATTCTGGCGCTGCAAAAGGAACTGCATCTTTCATTGGAAGGTCACAGTTACCTGCGATACGGGGTAGCACACTACCATTAGCAACGAATGACGCTAGATTGTTTTCGTCTAATTGAGCACGTAGCGCTTCTTGGTCTTCAATCGTTTCACAATGTTCGATCATCGCATCGATGTTCAGTTCACGCTCAAGCGTTGCACGGCGAATAAACTTTGGTAAGTAGAAAGTGATGATGTTGAGCGCTTTCTTAGCAAGAATGCTACGCCCATCTGCAGGTAGGTTGATACGGAAACGAAGTTCGATACCGTGCTCAGTGAAGACAACCGATGTACTGTCTAAAACCGTTTGGCCAGTCAAAGCGATAGAGATGGAAGATTCTTGTTTAGCGAATTCAGAGAAGCTACGTGCAATAAAATCACGAGCCGCTACTTGGTATTCGTAAGACTTTTCTTTAAGCCAATCTAACCCAGTTAACGACCACGCGCGTGTTGCGCGAAAACGAGAAGCTGACGCGTACGGGTCACCTTGAATGTGGTCGATGTGTAATTCAAAATCAGCAAAGTCGTATTGACCTTTAATTTGTTGATATGCACGGTAGTTTTGTTTTTCGAGCTTTTTAAGCTTTGCAGTCAACTGATCCATAACGAGGAATGCCTATATAAGGGGGAAAGATAAAAACAGAAAGGCGGCGATTATAAAAATCACCACCTATAGAGTAAAGAGAAAGTAGGCCTAAATCGAAAACTAACTACCCTTTCGCGCTTTAAGCGTATCGAGTTGTCCCTAAATAGTTTTGATTGATTAAGCTGTGTTCGAATTCTTTACTCGGCATCGGTTTACCATAGAGGTAGCCTTGGCCTATATCACAGCCTTCATCAATAATAAATTGTTCCTGAACTTCGGATTCTATGCCTTCAATAATCACTTTTAAGTCTAATTTCTTAGCGATTTGAACAATCGAACGAACTATTTCAGAGTCTTCATTTGAGTTCAGCATCTGATCTATGAAGCTCTTATCGATTTTAATTGAGTCAAATGGGAATTTTTTAAGGTAACTGAAAGAGGCGTAGCCTGTACCAAAATCATCTAGTGACAATGTAACACCAATGTCGTGTAATAGTTCTAAAGTGTTTTTAGCAACAACTTCATCTGCGATAAGGCCACTCTCGGTAACTTCGAGTTCCAGGAAGCTAGGCTCAAGGTGGTAAGTTTCTAATAAATGGACAACTTGTTCCGCAAAGTGCGCATTCTTAAGTTGTACCGCTGATACATTAACGGCCATCTTGAAATCATCAACGTATTCAGACCACTCTTTGGCTTTTTCGATGGCATGACGTAGAACAAAGCTACCAACTTCAAAAATCAAACCATTTTGTTCAGCCATGTGTATCAAGGTTTCGTTGGAGATGTCTCCTAAAACCGGGTGACGCCAACGCAGTAAGGCTTCAGCACCTAGCCAACGATGAGTCAAAGGGCAGACCTTAGGTTGAAAATAGAGCATGAGGTCATCGTTACGAACGGCTTGTAATAAATATCCTTCTATTTTATTGATGTGGCTTTGTTCTTCTGTGTGAGACTGAGCGTAGTAAGCAAACTTTTGTCCGGAATCTTTACAGGCAAGCATCGCTTCTGAGGACTTTTGGAGAATGCTTTCTGCATGATCTTCCTTATCAGTAATCGCAATCCCAATAAATGCATGCAAATGAACTTTGTCATTTTCGATTAAAAACTCAGAATGGCCAACCTTAACTAAAGTTTGGCAGAGTTCTTCAAGTCGGTGGTGTACATCCTTAACGCTAAATGCAAGAACGAGATCGACAGAAGTAGGGCGTGCAGTTAATACCTCAATATCGGCAATGTTGTTTATTCGTTTTCGGTACTCGACAAGAACTTGATCTAAGGCATTATAGCCATAACGTGCTTGTATACGTCTGCCATTAGTAAATCCAATATGAATTACAGCAAACGAACAACCAGTCAGCCTTCGTTGTGATAATAACTTTTGATTTAAACGAGACTCAAATGCATTTCGGTTCAAAAAACCGGTTCCGAGATCGTGATTCTTTTGGAAGTTTATTTTTTGTTCGGCGGCTCTGCGTTTATCAATTTCTAGGTTTAATGAATAGTTAAGACTGGCGAGATCTTTAGTTCTACTATAGACGCGGTTTTTTAACTCACGGTTCACTTGAGTAAGCTTAGCGTGCTGAAATAAAGTTTTGAGCTGAGACTCTATCGAAGTACGGAAGCTTTCTAATAACTTGATATAGGTAGGAGTATAGTGGTTCTCTTTAGAGTCCAAAATACAAATAGTGCCAAAGAGTTCACCATTAGGCCAAAGTAATGGGATACCACAGTATGAGACTAAACCAAGCTCTATATCTGGGTTATTTTCCCATTGAGGGTCACTTAAAGCATTGGGCACAATCAACTGTTGCTGAGACTGCATCACGCTTTCGCAATAAAGCCCATTCCCTAAGGTTTCTGAATCCCCTTTAGTGTAGGGATTGTATTGACTGTTACTGGTTGAAAATACTTCTATAGAATTGGCATGAACGCGCATGATCAGTGCTGCTGGCGTTTGAGTCAGTTCTGCCAAAAGGTCGACGATGTTCTGCCAGCCAGACTTCATGTCGTCTGGAATATCTAGATCGAGAGTTTGTATTTTCTTCATATGACTCCGAGTCAATTATGCTAAATGCATCAACACATCCTGTGTTAACCACAATGAATCCAAAAAACCTATAAATATATCATTTAATAAGTATAAGAAAAGTTATAGAAAAAAACCTCTGCAATTAAGCAGAGGTTCTCGAATGTGAATACGTGTCTCAGTATTAAGATGATTTTATCTTAAGGCACTAATTTTATGAAATCAGAGGTGTTAAGTTGCTGACTATAGTCTACCGATTGTTGGGCAAAACCATTTAACTGCAAAAACTCTTGTTTGAACCCTTGATAGTCACCCAACGCTTGAAAGTTGCTTTCATCCATGCTTTTAAGAATTTCTGTAACATGAGATTGAGTCTCTTCATCAAGTTCCAAGTCATCCATTCGAATTAAGCGCTCACCATCAAGCGGTATCTTTTCTTGGCCATACAGTTTAGAGCTAAACAAGCGCTGCATTTGTTGAATACACCCTTCATGTGTCCCTTTGTCTTTCATTACTTTATACAAAGCGAGCAGGTAAGGGCTTAACCCCGGAATAAATACGCTGGCCTTAGTGACCAGAGCTTTACAGACCGTAGCATAAGCGTTACCACCAAAGTTCGCTAATTCAAGATTGAGCGCATGGCTTGTTTGATGAAGGTCTATCTTAGCGCGACCTAAAGTACCATCTAAGTAAATAGGGTGAGTTACTTCTGGACCAACATAAGAAAACGCAATCGTTTTGCATCCTGGAGCGATAGATTCCGCGTTGATTAGCTCGTCTATCCAGCTTTCCCAATCTTCTCCGCCCATGACTTTGAGTGTACTTTGTGCTTCTTCTTCCGTCGCCGCTTCGAGAGTGTTGGTTACCCAGCTATCGTGTTCAAGTGAAATCGTAGCTCCGGTGACACTTTCTCCGATTGGTTTAATAGCAGATCGCCAAAACTCCTCGGAACCCGGCTTAGGTCTGACGGCAGTAGCTAAGCTGTAGATAATCAGGTCGACTTCACCTTCGAAGTAGGTTTCGATGGCTTCGACAACTTGAGATCGAGTCTCTTGGGAGAAGGCGTCGCCAACGATGTTGATAGCGATACGTTGTTCTCGTTCGGCTTCTTTCTTGAAGTAGATGTTATTGTACCAACCGGCAGTCCCTAGCGATTTTTCATTAGGACCACGTTCGAATGAAACGCCGATGGTGTCAGCTTTTGCCCCCCCAAAGGTAAGGGCGATACGAGCGGCAAGACCGAAACCAGAGGAAGCACCGATGATCAGTACACGTTTAGGACCGTCTTTAATTTGAGGTGCGCTCTTAACAAACTTGATTTGTTGCTTTACGGCTTCTTGGCAGCCTAATGGGTGTGCGTTTTTGGCTACCACACCTTTGATAATAGGTTCGATCAGCATAAATAACCTTGCAGTTTACAATGATATGCACTCAGGTTAACGTAAAACTGTGTAAAATTTATTGAGCTAGACCATTAAAACCTAAAGATACTGATATAATTCTCCGGCGACGAATTCCGCAATCCAAGGTTGAGCCTCTGGTTTTGGATGGAGTCCATCGTTCATCATCCACTCTGGTTTAAGGATGATATGTTCCAGAAAAAACGGAAGAAGTGGTACCTTTTTTTGATCGGCAATAGACGCAAACACGTATTCAAATTGCTGGTTGTAACGCTTACCGTAATTAGGCGGGATTCTAATTTGCATAATAATAGGTTTGGCACCTGCGGCTTTTATTTGTTCAATGATTTGGGCTAAATTTGCAGACATTAACTTAGGTGGAAAACCGCGAAGCCCATCATTCGCCCCTAGTTCAATGAGAACACTATCAGGAGCATGCTCTTCAAGAAGTTGTGGTAGACGAGCTAAGCCGTTACCCGTTGTGTCACCAGAAATACTTCCGTTAACCACAGTAACCTCTTTATTGTGCTTCGATAGCGCGTCTGGCAACAAGCTTGGCCAACTCTGTTTGATATCCATGTTGTAACCAGCACTCAAGCTATCGCCAAGGATCAACAGAGTCGCTTTTGGAGTTAACGTAGGATTTCTAACTAGCTCACTATTTTGGGCTAGAGACGCAGTTGAAAGTAAAATAAAGAATAAAAAGGAAATTAGTCGAGTCATGCATACATCCATAATAAAAGCAGAAGCTGTTTCTAAGACAGTGTCTACTAAACAAGAACATTTAACAATCTTAGAGCATGTCGATATCGATATTCGTGAAGGCGAAACTATCGCTATTGTTGGAACGTCTGGTGCAGGTAAATCGACCTTGATGACGTTACTCGCAGGTCTTGATGTACCAACGAAAGGTGAGATTAGTTTATTAGGGCAGCCACTCTCGCGACTTGATGATGAAGCAAGGGCTAAGATCCGCAGTGAATCCGTAGGGTTTGTCTTTCAAAGCTTCTTATTAATCCCAAGCCTTTCTGCGCTACAAAATGTCACGCTGCCTTGTTTGTTGAAGGGAGAAGACGAAGACACCGAACGTGCAACTGCTCTGCTTGAATCAGTAGGCTTGAAAGACAGGCTTGATCATTTACCGTCTCAGCTATCTGGTGGTGAGCAACAGAGGGTCGCTTTGGCCCGCGCGTTCATGATTAAGCCTAAGATCCTATTTGCAGATGAACCAACGGGTAACCTAGACCAACAAACAGCAGCCAAAATTATTGAATTGTTGTTTGAACTAAACTCATCACACGGCACAACACTGATCTTGGTAACGCACGATCCTAAGCTTGCACAACGTTGCCAGCGAACTCTCAAAATGCATGTCGGTCAGATAGAGGAAGTCTAAATTGAATTCACCAAATGGACTGAATAAGCGATTATTCTCATGGAGCATCGAAGAAATTCGACATGGTCAACTTTGGCCAGTGTCCATCGCTTTGACGTTAATTATTGCCTGTGTATTCGCGTTGTCAGCGTTGGCAGAGCGTATGGAGCAAGTCATTGTTAAACAGGGTAAGGATGCTTTAACAGCAGACAGTGTGTTTATCTCAGCAAATCCAATTCCACAACCTTTACTCGACCTCACTCAGGTTGAGCAGTTGGAAAGCTCTGAACTAACCCGTTTTTCCACCATGGCATTCAGTGATAACTCAATGCAGTTGGTGACGGTGAAAGCGGTTGAGAGTAACTATCCATTGCGCGGTGAAATGATATTGGAGGGCGCTAATGATGCGTCTCGTAATCATGTTGAACCGGGTGAGCTTTGGCTGGATGAACGTATATTTGCACAGCTAGAAGTTGAAATGGGTGACAATGTCACAATTGGTGATGCGGATTTAACAATAACAGGGCGCATCACTCAAGAGCCGGGGTTGAGCTTTAACCCATTTCAGCAAATGCCTGCGGTATTGATACACAAAAGTGATATCGATGCGACTGGTGCCATTCAACCGGGAAGCCGTGTGAGTTTCAGGCTATTTTTGAATGGTGATGATGACAAACTAAAAGCTGCACAAGACAGTATCGAGCTAACACCAAGTGATCGCTGGCGCACGCAAGATTCAGCAAGCCGCACCAACGAGATGTTTGAAAGCACAACGCAATACCTGTCACTCACCGTCGCCATCGTCGTGATCATGGCTGCAACGACTTTAGTGCTCACTTGCCAGCACTACGTGGCGAGTCGTCGTAAAACCATCGCGATGCTAAAAAGTTTGGGGGCGAGCAAGCCGTGGATCATTAAATGGCTTTCGGTTCAGGTATCTCTATTAGTCGTGATTGGCGCCGTATTAGGTATTACGATAGGCATAGGTTTAGAATTTTTGCTTCGCATCCCACTAGGTGACTTATTGCCATCGCCACTTCCAAGCTATGGCATTGAGCCTGCTGTGTTAGCTATTCTATCAAGCATTTTAATAGGGGTGCCTGCATTAGGTATACCATTAATCGGCTTGGTCAACACATCGGCTATTAGTGTTATCCAATCAAGCCATAAGGCACACGACAGCTACAAAAAGTTCGCATTGTTGCTTGTGCCTATCGTTCCAATGATATTGATGTATGGCGACAATCTGTTGGTATGGATTGTCTTAGCCGGTATTGCGTGTCTGTTCTTAGTGTTAGCTATTGTAAGTACCGTTGTTCTGCGCCTGTTTAGCAAGTTACCAACTTCAACATCAATGCGCTTAGCGTTAAGCCGAATAAATCGTACACCATTGGCGACAGGTATTCAGTTTGGCTCTTTGGCACTCTCTTTAATGTTGTTATCTATTATTTGGCTGGTAAGAAGTGATTTGTTGTCAGATTGGCAACAAACGTTACCAGAAAATGCACCAAATGCTTTCGCGCTTAATATTGCTGATTATGAGAAAGAGAACTATCTAGCGACCATTGATTCGAATCAAGTAGAACGGACCCAAGCGTTTCCAATTATTCGAGGTCGACTCACGACGATCAACAAGGTAGAAGCGGCTAAATACAGTAATACGTCAGACAAGACCGATGCACTTCGACGTGAAATCAACTTCACTTGGGGCGATAGCTTGCCTGAGTACAATGAGGTACTCGAAGGAAGCTGGACACAAGAGCAGGGTGTGTCTGTTGAGTCTGAGGTTGCAAAAGAGCTCGGCTTACAAATTGGTGATGAACTTACATTTACGATAAACAGCCAAAATGTTGCAGCCAAGGTTAATAGCATACGAAAAGTCGAGTGGCGTGAAATGAAGCCAAACTTTTACTTCATATTTACTCCAGATGTATTGAGCTCGATTCCGTCAACTTGGTTAGTGAGCTTCAGACTCGAAGATAAACACAATCAGATGCTCAATGAACTATCTCGAAATCACCCAACAGTGAGTTTGATGGATATTCGTAAGATGGGCAGCAAAATCCAAGAACTGCTTAAACAGATTGTTTGGTCAATCACTGTACTTGCAGCGCTTGGTGTGGTTGCTGGACTGTTACTCATCTTCACACTGTTACGATTGAGCTTATCTCAAAGGCAGCAAGAAATTCGTTTGTATCGCACGTTAGGCGCGAGTAAGAAACGGATTCTGAATACGATTTGGTGCGAGTATGGGTTAATGGCATTAGTGGCGGGCTCTATCGCGGCGTTCGGTTCAGAGCTCAGCGTAGCGGGAGTGATGAGCTTTGGCTTCGAACTGCCCCCTTCGTTTCACCCCACGTTGTGGGCTGCTTTACCTGTGCTGACTTTTATAATGCTAGCCGCTGTAGTTAACAGCTTGATTAAACGTTTATTAGCCCCGGCAAGTAAGGACTTCAGCTAGACATACTGCTTACCACTGACACAACTTGTAAAATGGACTAATTGTGAATGTTTATACTTAGTCACAAACGAGTTATAGAAACCATCATTTGGTCTTTTTTATTTAACCAGCGAGTACCGTGAAAAGGAAATTTCACACTTTAAAATCATTGGTTTTCAGCATTTTTTAAAACTAATTGTGCAATTATGCCGATTTAATGAACAACGGTTAGTCCCTGTAAACAAAGGGTTTGCGCAACTTAGCAAGAACGTTATCAACAGTTATCCACAAAAACGGTGGATAACTTTAGGGATAAGTTAATACCTGTGTTTTAAGAGTACTGAGACAGCCTTTATGTGGCGTCACTTAGGGCAAATATGACTGTTAGAATAACCTTTAAAACTCTATCTGGGGTAATTGAGTCAAGAGGTTATTTATATTTTTTACATAGATATTAATTAACGCCAAGCTAAGACCTTGATAAAAATGTGTTTTAATTCATCGCAGAACAAAAGTAGAATAGCGTCAGTTAATCTTATTCTACAGAACACGATGAACCACAACAAAACGGATAAAAATCAAGCTTCTATTACCATTGTTGGTGGTGGTATTGCGGGGACAACAAGCGCTATTCACTTTAGTGAGTTGGGCTTTAATGTCACTATTTTGGAAAAAGGGCCGAGTTTAGTTAATGGCCCGCCAATTTGCCATTTACACGCTGGTGGCAATTTGTATCGAGATATTTCTGTAGAGCAATGTCTTCAATTGCTCATACAGTCAATTGATACTGTCCGCCTATTTCCTCACACGATCAATATTCGACCGACAGTCATTGCGGTTCCGCATAGTGATGGAGGGGAACCGATGGATCTTCTTCCTCGCCTTAAGGTGATTAAGGATGCTTATGCTGAGCTTGTTAAACAAGATAAAAGCAACCAAGTACTTGGTGATCCTGAAGAGTACTACAAGCTCTACAGCAAAGAAGATCTGTTAGAGATAGCTGAAAGAACTCAACCACTAAAACCAATGTCACTCGATGATTGGTGTATTCCTTTTGCTAAACATACTGATTTAGACACGCTCAAATATCCCGTCGCCATGGTTCAAGAGTATGGATGGAGTGTGTTTCGACTCTCTGCGACCGCTCAACTATCTTTAGGCCAGCAACCTAATTGTACGGTATTAACCAACAGTCGCTTAGAATCCGTTGAAGCTATAGAGCAAGGTTGGTCTTTGACTTATACAGACCATGAAAATCAAAGCCATATTTTAACAACCGACTATTTGATTAATGCGAGTGGTTTCGAAACCGGTATTGTTGATGACTTTGTCGGCTCCAAGCAGCAAAGGCTTGTTGAATTTAAAGCTGCGTACGTCACAGAGTGGCCTTACTCACAAGAATGTAAAGAAGAGTGGCCCGAGGTTATCTTCCATGGCCCGAGAGGCACACCGCAAGGCATGGCTCAATTAACGCCGTATGCTGACGGCGTGTTTCAACTCCACGGTATGACAGAAGGGATTACTCTGTTTGAGGGAGGGTTGGTTTCCTCTTCAACAAACTCATCACAACCGCTGTTGCCGTCTAAGCTGTTAAAGAAAATCGTATCAGGTTGGAGTGAAGAGCAGCTTGAATTGAGAACTCGCGCGGCAATTACCCATATGTCTCAATTCATTCCAAGTTTTAGCTCTGCACAGGTTGGCGGCAAACCTTTGTTCGGTGCACAACAAATACCAGGAACCGACCCTAGCCTTAGGGCGTCAGATGTTTCATTTTGTGGTGAGCGTTATGCTCGACTTGAAGTGGTTAAAGCGTCTTCAACATTAGAGGCCGCGCAAAAAGTTGCTGAGCAATGGTTTGATATGACTGAAGCCGTATCGATTGAAGACGCCCACTCCGTGACAATGTCACTCAATGTGAACGATATTGAAAACAGGGCGATAAGCTTGACCAAGGAGCGAGGTTATCCAGACGCGCTTGCTAAGGTCTCAGGACAAGAACACTGTTAAAAACGCTCTAATTCGCTTAATACCTAATACAAGATCTCAAAAAAACACAATCCAGCTTACGATTTACAGTAAGCTGGATTTTTTCAATTTAACGTCTTATTTGGCTATCTTAATCGAGGAGTATCCATCCAAAGATGTGTATCAATAACCAAAAAACTTCGCCCACTGACACCACAAATCTTGTAATCCCAATCGCTCGCCTTTACTAAAAGATATCTCATGGCCAGGTTTAGCTTGTGCTAAACGCGGTAAGTCGATTCTTGCAACGCAGCCAACCTTCGGATAACCACCAATAGTTTGTCTGTCATTGAGCAACACAATAGGCTGCCCATCTTGTGGGATTTGAATAGCACCAAGTGCAATGCCTTCAGACAGTAAGGAGCTATCAGGAGAAGTAACAGGTTTACCATTGAGTCTGTAGCCCATTCGATTCGAGTTTTGGTCAACGATATATTGGGCATTGTAAAAAGTCTCTTTTGCTGACTCTGAAAATAGCTCGCTCTGATAGCCTTCAATCACGCGTAAATTGACTGGCAAATTGTAATCGGGTTTGTATCTAAAGGTAACGCTCAGAGCCTTAAAAGGGGTAGAGAGGTCATGTTGAGTAAAACTTATCTTTTGGCCTTTTTGGCAAGGTTGCCCGTCTTGCGTGAGACCTCCAATTTTTTCACGTGTTACGGTAGAACAGCTATTGAGCGTAAGAGGAACGTCGAAGCCTCCCTTAACCGCTAAATATGCGCGTAGCCCGTTCTTAGGTAGTCCGAATGATAGCAGTTGTCCTTTAAAAGCTTGGAAAGAGCTCCAATTATCCAGCGGGCTACCGTCAAGTGTTGCTTGTAAATCCCCCCCACAGATTGCCATCTCGCAATCGAAGTCAACTTTTAAAACACATTGCCCAAGGGTTATTTCTAACGCAGCTTGGTTAACGGTATTTCCTAGCAGGTAATTGGCCCAACTATAAGAGTAATCGTCAACAGGGCCACCTTGTGTAAGTCCGAGGTGAGCAACGCCAAAACGGCCAAAGTCTTGGATCAGACTCAATGGACCGGGTTTGATTACGGTGAGGGTTGGATTAGCCTTTAACTTACTCATGAGCGCCACCTCCACTAATCTCCATAGACCTAAGCTCCATAAACTCCTGTTTTGATATCGATTTGAAACGCACACTGTCTCCGACATTAAGCAGGGATAATGGACCTGGTGTGATATCTGCCTTCTTCAATTGGCTATGGAAAAACAGTGATAAAGGACAGTTACCAATAATGTTCCAACCACCTGGTGAATCAGATGGGTAAACCGCGGTTTTGGAGTCTGCAATCGCGATGCTGCCTTTAGGAACGCTTAAACGTGGTGTTGAGTGACGAGGTAAAGCCAGTTCACTAACCACATCCGACATAAAAGCAAAACCGGGAATGAATCCTATCGCACTGACACTGTATATCTCTGAGGTGTGATATTGGATGATATCGTCCAGAGATAAGCCTTTCTCTTGATATCTACCTAAATCGAGTGCTGTTTCAGGTGAATAATAAGCGGGGAGCTCAATAATATTCGTCGTGTCGGTGGTGTTTGAAAATGAGGGTAAAGCCTGAGTTAACAGTGAGCTTAGCTGGGTTATCAGCTGCTGTTCTGAAATTCGATAAGGTAGATAATCAACTAATATGGTGTGGTAAGCCGGTGTCACATTCATCAACACGGGCGTTAGATTCTGGCGAATAACATCAGAAAAGTGCGCCATATACTGAGCATCGATAGCACTAGAGTGAGGCTTTAAAGGTATTAGCGTAACGAGAACACTGCATTCAGCAACGGGCTCTATATTGAATTCAATCTGATTTTTCGTCATTTCCTTTCCATACATTTATTCCAACTTCCATGTTTAGAGCAGTATCAGCTTGTAAGTTGTTCTTAGCCAACAAGTAGAAATTCGCTCAAGTCACACTGATATAAATTGAAAGCAGTGATATTAATTAAAAGCGTTGAGGTCTTGTCGGATTTTTCTAATTAATGCGATGGCTTGAGGGTTATCTCCGTGTACACAGATGGTATCAGCTTCAATAGGCAGTCGTTCCCCCTCAATTGTTGTGACGGAGCCATAGTTAATGATTTGCATGACTTGATTATAGATATCGTCTTGATGCACGTACACCGAGCCTTTTTGTGTGCGAGGTGCTAACTGCCCGTTGTTCAAGTAAGCTCGGTCTGCAAATGCCTCAAACAAAAGGGGTAAGTCATGATCATCAGCGATGTCTAAATATTGTTGATTGTCAGACGAAGAAAGAATCATGAGAGGGATATTAAATTCAGCCACCGCTTGAGCGACAGCATTAAAAACATCAGTGTTCGCCATCATATCGTTATAAAGGGCACCATGAGGTTTCACATATCCAACCGAGGTATGATGATAGCGGCAAAGGGCTTGTAAGGCCCCAACTTGGTAACATACTAACTCACTGATCTCATCCATAGTATGTGGAATGGAACGGCGTCCAAATCCAACTAAATCTTGGTACCCTGGGTGAGCACCGATTTGAGTATGGTAGTGTTGAGCAAGTTTGATGGTTTTGGACATTACGTGTGGATCCGACGCATGAAAGCCACAAGCGATATTTGCCATATCGACCCATTCCATGACCGATTCATCATCACCCATTTTCCAATTGCCGAAGCTTTCTCCCATGTCACAATTAAGCAAAATCTTCGTTGTCACTTATGTAGTCCTTTTAAGTTGTGTTAGTTAGGAGCTGCCGACCTTAAAGACGTTCGTATAATTAGCACAATTAAACAGTGATTTAACTCAAAGTTTTAGCACTCCCACCCATTAACACCTCATTAATACAATATTAAAACTTCAATAAAAAATGTCAGGTTACACTAATAATAAAGTAGCGCATCCGGCTTGAAGGTAAATACTCTTAACTATTAAATAATTCTCTTACATAAGAAAGGCAAAGAGGCACGATCTCATTGAGGAAGTAACCGTGGTCTAAGGGGAGTAAGCTATCGAGCAAAACACATAAGAACGGTCAATTCGTGTTTTCTTATGAACATCAAAAGAGATCGAGGTTTGTGGCTTCGCTCTAAATTGCGGTATCATAGGCTATAAGTTGAATATTTCTAATAAAAAGGTCTACTAAACATGAATGTTTTAGTCACAGGTGGCATGGGCTACATTGGCAGCCATACAAGTATCCAGATGATTAACGCAGGAATGACGCCTGTACTTTTCGATAACTTGTACAACAGCAAGCCAAGCGTTCTTGATCGCATTGAGAAAGTATCTGGCGTTCGCCCTAATTTCATTGAAGGTGATATTCGCGATAAAGCACTTTTGACTGAAGCGATGAAGCAGAACAATATCGAAGCGGTTATCCATTTTGCAGGACTAAAAGCAGTAGGCGAATCGGTTGCTAAACCTCTTGAATACTACGACAACAATGTGAACGGCACTTTAGTTCTTGTTGATGCGATGCGCGAAGCTAATGTAAAAACCTTAGTATTCAGTTCATCAGCAACGGTCTACGGCGATCCTGCTAGTGTGCCAATTACAGAAGACTTCCCAACAAGTGCGACTAACCCTTATGGCCGTAGCAAGCTAATGGTTGAAGAGTGCTTAACCGATTTCCAACAAGCGAATCCAGATTGGAGCATTACATTGCTGCGTTACTTTAACCCAGTAGGTTCACATCCAAGTGGCGAGTTAGGCGAAGACCCGCAAGGTATCCCAAACAACCTAATGCCATTTGTCTCTCAAGTTGCAGTAGGCCGACGTGAGTTCCTATCGGTATTTGGTAACGATTACCCAACAAAAGACGGTACTGGCGTTCGTGATTATATCCACGTTATGGATCTATCTGATGGACACATCGCAGCTCTTGAAAAAGTAGGGCGCAAAGCTGGTCTTCATATCTACAATCTTGGTACAGGCAACGGTTCAAGCGTACTAGATATGGTTAAAGCATTTGAAAAAGCGAGCGGTAAAGAAATCCCATACAAACTGGTTGAGCGCCGCCCTGGCGATATCGCAGAATGCTGGGCAGATCCGGCTAAAGCGCAGAAAGAACTAGGTTGGAATGCGACACGTACACTGAATGAAATGACCGAAGATACATGGCGCTGGCAGTCAACAAACCCTGATGGTTTCCCGGGCTAAACGAGTAGTTTCATGGTCAGTTAACATACAAAAAGATGCTTTAGGGCATCTTTTTTGATCTAACAAGAATAAAAAATGAACTTTTCGGTTAAAATGTATCATTCTGTATTTGTTGTGTTACTATACGCGCGAATTATATGTTTAATGTTAATTTTCCTTGGAGTTAATCATGGAACTAGGCCTAATTATCACTTTCATCATTGCTGCTACAGTAATGGTTAAGAAAGAAATGGCAGAAAAGTAAGACACAATTTCACTTATTCCTTTTTGATGCAATTTTTAGTGAAATAGATAAAAGCCAGCATTAAGCTGGCTTTTTAGTTTCTGCAATTTGGGTTTGTAACAAATTAAAATTCGTATTTAGCGGTGACTGACCAGTTACGACCCGCTTGCGTGTAATCTTTATCTTCTTGTGAAAACCCACGAACGTCATTCCACGAATAGTACTCTTCATCCGTAACGTTGAAAAGACCAGCTCTAAGCGTAAGGTCCTTCATTGGCAAGTAGTATGCAGTTAGGTCAACTACTGTTGCAGAATCAGTCGGTAGAATTTCGTCTTTTAGACCCGCGCTATTTATATCACTAGACTTCTTGCCAGCTGTATAACTAATGTTAAGTGATGTACCCCATAACGCTGAAGGAGCATCATAGTTAAATCCAACGACAGCATTCCAAGGGTTCACGCTGTTAAGAGGGTTACCTTCACCGTCTTCGCCTTCTGTGTACGTGGCTGCAACACGAGTACTCACACCTTGTACCGGCATGAAGTTATTCCAAGACAACGTGTTTGAAGCCTCGATACCTTTGATTACTGCTTCATCAATATTTACATTTTTATATACTGTTGGATCCATAGGAGTGGCTGAACCACTAACAGCTACATTATCAATGAAGTTATCGTAGTCGCTGTAGAAGATAGCGATTTCGCTTGATGAATAATTTGTGTTGTGACGCCAACCTAGCTCGTATGAAATACTTTCTTCAGCTTCTAAGTCTGGGTTAGGGGCATTAACATAACCGTGAGCAGGATTACCAAATGAATAGTAAAGCTCTTGGAAATCAGGAGCTCTGAAGCCTTGGCTGATTTGACCGAAGATCTTATTTTCGTCATTAAGCGTGTAAGTTGTACCTAAGCGTCCGGTAACAGCTGAGTCTGAATATTTTGCATAAGATTCTTCAGGGTTCCCACTTGGGTTTTGGCTTGTATCACCAGGATCTGTTTCAAAGCCGTCAAAACGAACCCCCGGAGTAATCATCCAATTTCCGATCGTCATTTCATTTTGTGCAAAGAATCCATACTTTCTTTCTGATGCAGAAGGAATATAGAAGATAACTTGGTCTGCACTGATTGAGTTATATTCGTTATTAACGTTTTTAATATCTTTGTCTGAATATGAAGCACCATAGATAAAGTAATTTTCTACATTACCTGTCATGAAGAACTTATCGAATTGCACATCAAGCTGATAGCCTTCATCTTCGTAGATATAGTCCTTTTTCTGAACGTTACCAGCTGGCGGTAAGAACATACTACCACCCTTAGATGTACGATTAGTTATACCGTTTTCTTCTTTGCTCAGCCAGTCAGCTTGCCAAGTAACGGTGTCGGCAAACGCTAGGTCAGCATCCCAAATATGTTTGATACCAATTTGCTGTTGGCTAGTCGAATCTTCGCCAGTGTAACCGGTGTAGCTTGAGCTATTTAAATCGGTATCACCTGAATTCTCGATAAAATTACCTGAGAATTCTAAACGATGTTGTTCATTGAATTGATATTGAAGCTTAACCAGCAAGTTGTTGTTTTGAGTATCTTGTTCATCAGGTGTACCGAAGTTTTCAGTTTGCTCACCATCCCTGCGAGTATAAGCAACTAGCGTTTCAAGATCGCCAATACGATTCGCTAAGGCAACGGATTCGCTAAATGTGTTATCAGATGAAGAGTAGTTGAACTTCGCGTGCCCCCCGAAATCTTTGCCTTTTAAAAAGTCACTTGGGTCTTTTGTTTCAAACGCAGCAATACCGCCAATAGCGTCTGAGCCGTAAAGAGAAGAAGCTGCACCTTTAACTATCTCAACAGACTTCAACATATCCGTATCAACATCAACACGCGAAGAGTTGATGAAGTTATATGACTGAGTACCACTGGGAGTAAATTGGCTAGTTTGTGAGACTCCATCAACGATAACCTTTACTCGGTTACCTTCCATACCACGAATATTAATACCTTGAATCCCCTGACGAGAATTCGTAGTGACCGTGACTCCTGGTGTGTACTTAAATAAATCGTTTACATCCGTTACCATGTTTTTTTCGATATCTTTATCGTTGATCACAGTTACCGATGCAGCAACATCTTCAAGTTGTTGATTCGTACGAGTTGCCGATACAACAACCTCGTCAAATAGGGCATAATCTTCAGCAAAGGCTGAGGTTGATGAAAGCGCTAAAACGATTGAAGCAGAGAGTAGGGATTGCTTATACATCTGATAGTTACCTTAATTCCATAGTATTATCCTGATTTGCGAAAGATAATATTGGATCTAAATGATAATTACTATTATTTGCATTTAATTAGTTTTTATTTTTATCAACTGATTCATAATTAACATTCTTAAACATCTGTATTAAAAAGACTTTTACAGTTCCATTCACGTGGCGAATGCTTCTGTTTTTGTGACTAAAGTCTCATTTGTAAAGTAGGAAAGCTATGCATAGCCCAATAACACTTGAAGCATTACACATATTAGATGCCATAGAGCGACGTGGAAGTTTCGCCGCTGCGGCAAATGAAATGGATAGAGCCCCTTCATCACTCAGCTATCAAATTCAAAAGCTAGAGCAAGACTTAGACATCATGATTTTTGATCGATCCGGCCACCGTGCAAACTTCACAGAAGCGGGGCAATTGATATTAGAACAAGGCAGAGTGATTCTTGGTGCGACGGAAAAATTAGTAAACGAAGCCAGTATTCTTGCAAATGGTTGGGAGCTCGACTTAACAATAGCCTTTGATGGTATTATTCCGGTTGCTAATTTCTTCCCACTCGTGGATGAACTAGGAAAAATCAGTAAGACACGCGTTCGATTACAAGAAGAGATCCTTGCCGGTTGTTGGGAATCACTGACCGATGACCGCGCAGATTTACTGGTTTGCCCAAAAGTCGACACTATTCCAAATGACATGAAAAGTGACGTAATTGGTAAAATGGAAATGGTTTGGGTAGCGTCATCAAAACACTACGTTCACAAACGTTCAGGTGAATTTGACCAGAAGGCAAGAGAAAGTTACAGGGTAATTGCAATTGCGGATACAGCCCGTGATCAACCAGCATTAAGTATCAATATTTTAGAAAAACAACCGCGATTAACCGTGACAAGCTTTTCTGCAAAAGTAGAAGCGTTAACCACTGGTTTAGGTATTGGTACTTTACCAAGTAGTGTTGCTGAACCTTTGATCGAGTCTGGCGTTCTACAGAAAATTTCAGGGACTGAGCCACAACCTATCGATATCGTGATGGCTTGGCGACGCAACAAAATGGGCGACGCCAAATCTTGGTGTATTCAGCACCTTAAAAAGACATGGTCACTCAAATAGCGACAACACCATATCTGCAGTACCATCTTCAAAACTGATATCTAGCTTAAAACCGAGTTTTCGAGCTAGTGTCAACATTCCTCTGTTCGTTGGCATCGTCATCCCAGACATTTGCTTAGTCTGTTTTGCTCGGCAGTAATCGATTACCTTAGTCATCAAAATCCGACCTAAGCCGGCACCTTTCAGATCAGAGCGTATCAGTATTGCAAACTCAGCGTCTGTATTCTCTGGGTTAATCAAAGCTCTGGAAACACCGATGATCGCAGGAAGGCCTTGCTCTTTACGCACAACAACAAATGCAATTTCTCTATCAAAATCGATCTGAGTAAAATTCGCCAATGCCTCGTGATTGAACTCACCGACATCACTAAAGAAGCGTTTATAAAGATCTTCTTTGGAGACCCGGTTAATAAAGTCTGCGTGAAGCGGCTCATCTTCCGGAAGGATAGGGCGTAGCAGCACCTCAGTACCGTCTCTCAACTGTATTGTCTCTTCAAGTTCAACTGGATATGGGCGAATCGCGAGTCTTTCTTGCGGATCTCCCTCATACGCTTTCAAAATAATATCGGCGTCCAATATAGTGAACTTGTCTCCATTGGCAAGCACTGGATGAATATCCAAATCATGTATCTCAGGACAATTAACCACCATTTGAGATATACGAACTAATAGTTCAGAAAGCCCCTCAATATCGATCGGGTTAGGCAACTTTTGCAGGCGAATCTTGCCACTCTTTATCGCTCGAATAATCAAGTATCGAGCCAGTGTCATGTTAAGCGGTGGGAATGCAGCTGCCGCATCAATGGATTCATCCCATTCAGATCCACCTTGACCAAGCAGAATAATTGGTCCAAAGGTTTCATCGGTTGTTACTTTCACGCGTAGCTCTTGACCACCTGCGAGCTTGGCCATTCCTTGAATCAACAAACCATGAATATGAGCGGTAGGGAACGACAATTGCGATCGATCGAGAATCGCTTGAGCCGCATTTGCTACCTCACTGCTGTTTCGCAGATTGAGCATCACACCTTGTACATCTGATTTATGTGCGATGTCTGGTGAACGGAGTTTTACTGCAACGGGATAACCAATCGTTTCTGCAATATGTACCGCCTCGCTTGGGTCAGAAGCGATCCAAGTCGGAAGAACATCCAAATTGAAGTGTCTAAAAAATTGGCTGTTTTGATGGGTATCGAGACTAACTGTATCTTTATCCAGTAGCTGGCGTTTAATCCAATTCTTCGCATCTGCCAAGTCTTCAATGTGTACTTTTTCTGCAGTCGTTGGCGTTTCCATTAACTGACGCTGGTTGCGTCGGTACTCGACTAAGTGCATGAAGGCAACCACAGAACTTTCTGGCGTTCGATAGGTAGGAATTCCCGCTTCAGTAAACCGCTTTCTCGCGGGCCGGGCTGTTAATTCGCCAGACCAATTAGTTAAGATATTGAATCGTTTGTGGCGAGGGTGCTTCTTGATCACTTCAATAATTCGTTCCGCTGTTTGAGCGGAATGCGCGACAGCAGAGGGGCTGTGCATGATAAGAATGGCATCAGCTTCGTCACCATCAAGCAGTATGTTGATAGTATCGATATAACGCTGATCGCCGGCATCACCAACAATATCTATAGGATTGCTATGGGACCAACTCGCTGGCAAAACTCTGTTTAATCTATCAAGTGTTTCATCGGATAATTCTGCTAACTTACCGCCACGATCAAAAAGCGTGTCTACAGCCATAATCGCAGGGCCTCCACCATTAGTGACAATAGCGAGACGCTCACCACGCAGTGGCACCGAGTGAGTCAGTGTCTCTACCGCGGCAAACAACTCATGTAAGTTCTTAACTCTCAGCATGCCACTGCGTCGGATTGCCGAATCGTAAATAATGTCTAGAGTGTCCGCACCGCCTGTGTGTGCCATAGCAGCCGCTCTTCCTTTCGCTGTTCGACCGCCTTTTAATACTAGGATTCGTCGGTTACGCGACGCTGCACGTGCTGCAGAGATAAAGCGCCTTGCATCCGTAATGCTGTCAATGTAAAGCAAGATCGCTTCGGTGTGAGAATCGGTACTCAGATAATCTAAAAGCTCTGAGAATTCAATATCACTGCCATTACCAATGGAGATAAACGCAGAGAAACCAATCTGCTTGTCGTTCGCCCAATCAAGAATAGTGGTACAAACTGCTGCAGACTGGGAAACAAACGCAATTTTTCCGGGAAGCGCAGTAACGGGAGAGAAAGAGGCATTTAAGTTTAGCCATGGAACAATAATCCCTAAGC
>NZ_JBGOOM010000015.1:0-101541 GCF_041439575.1 Vibrio sp. 5S239
AGATGAGCGCTAAACAGACCCAGCTTCGGCTGGGTTTTTTATTGCCTGTTGTTTGTCGAAATTATACCGCGTGCTCTAACATTAGGGGCAGCGTCTAGGGTGGCTTTAAGTCGCTTTAACAAGAAAGTAAGGGTGATGTTGGCAACTAATGATTGGTATTGCTGTAGTTGACTGAGGGCGTATTTACAACGAGGTGAGGTGTGACTTAGCACAGCTATTCAAGGAACTAGCAAAGTTAGCAGGCACAAAAAAACGCTACCCTTAAGATAGCGTTTTAATTAAAGCAGATAAGTAATCGAGATTACTTAGTTACTTTAAGAACTGGAGTTTCGCCAACAGTTACAGAACCAGAAAGCTTGTTCAGCTCCTTGATTTCGTCCATGTTAGAGATAACAACTGGAGTAAGCGTAGATTTCGCTTTCTCTTCTAGAAGCGCTAGGTCGAAAGTGATGATAGTGTCACCAGCTTTAACAGATTGACCTTCTTCAGCTACGCGAGTGAAACCTTCGCCTTTAAGTTCAACAGTATCGATACCGAAGTGAACGAAAAGCTCAACACCGTCGTCAGACTCGATAGAGAATGCGTGGTTAGTTTCGAAGATCTTACCGATAGTACCGTTAACTGGAGCTACCATTTTGTCGCCAGCTGGTTTGATCGCGATGCCGTCACCAACGATTTTTTCAGCGAAAACTACATCTGGCACATCTTCGATGTTTACGATTTCACCAGAAAGAGGTGCGATGATTTCGATTGCACCAGCATCAGCGCTGTCATCAGATACAAGCTTTTTCAGTTTGTCAAACAGACCCATTGTGTCATGCTCCTAACGTTTAGTTTTATTCTATAGAATATACTATACCAATCTAACAAATTAGACGACTATTTTTAGCCGTCTAACTTTATTAAGCATTTGGCGATTACTGAGTTTTCTCAGCGATGAACTTTTCTACGCAAGCTTCAATTTCAGCAGCTGTTGGTAGAGATAGTGCTTCGTCAGCCATAGCTTTAACTTCAGCGAAGTTAGAGTTACGGATTACTTTCTTAACTTTAGGGATAGAGATACCGCTCATAGAGAACTCATCTAAACCCATACCAAGAAGAAGTAGCGTCGCACGTTCATCACCAGCAAGCTCACCACACATACCTGTCCATTTACCTTCAGCGTGTGATGCGTCGATCACCTGCTTGATTACTGTAAGAACAGCAGGAGATAGCGGGTTGTATAGGTGAGAAATCATTTCGTTACCACGGTCTACCGCAAGAGTGTATTGCGTTAGGTCGTTAGTACCGATAGAGAAGAAAGATACTTCTTTCGCTAGGTGATGTGCGATTGCAGCAGCTGCTGGAGTCTCAACCATTACGCCGATTTCGATTTCTTCATCGAAAGCTAGGCCTTCAGCGCGAAGTTCAACTTTGTACTCTTCGATTGCTTTTTTCAGTTCACGGATCTCTTCAACAGAAATGATCATTGGGAACATGATACGTAGTTTACCGTGTGCAGATGCACGTAGGATACCACGCAGTTGGTCACGTAGGATTTCACGACGATCCAAGCTGATACGTACTGCACGCCAGCCTAGGAAAGGGTTCATCTCTTGTGGAAGGTCCATGTATGGTAGGTCTTTGTCGCCACCAATATCCATAGTACGGATAATCACTGACTCGCCTTCCATTGCTTCTGCTACTTCTTTGTAAGCAGCGTATTGCTCTTCTTCAGTAGGAAGCGCGTCACGGTCCATAAATAGGAATTCAGTACGGTACAGACCAACACCTTCACCGCCGTTACGCAGGATACCGTCACAGTCTTTTACTGTACCGATGTTGCCACAAACTTCTACACGGTGACCGTCTAGAGTTTCAGCATGCAAATCTTTTAGTTTTGCTAGTTCAGCCGCTTCTGCTTCGAAATCTGCTTTGATTTTCTTAGCTTCTGTTAGTTCTGCTTCAGAAGGGTTGATGATGATCTTGTTGTTCATCGCGTCCAGCACAAGCATGTCGCCGTTCTTAACTTGCTTAGTGATATCGTTAGTACCAACGATAGCTGGAAGCTCAAGAGAACGTGCCATGATTGAAGTATGAGATGTACGACCGCCGATGTCACAAGCAAAACCAAGAACGTAGTCTAGGTTGATTTGTGCAGTTTCAGATGGCGTTAGGTCGTAAGCAACTAGGATAACTTCTTCATTGATGTCTGCTAGAGAAACAATGTTGATGCCTAGTGCATTTTTAACGAAACGAGTACCGATATCACGGATATCAGTTGCACGTTCTTTTAGGTACTCATCATCAAGAGACTCTAGTGCAACAGCTTGCTCTTCGATCACAGTGTGGATCGCGTTGTCTGCGTGCATTTTATCTTTCTTGATGAGTGCTAAAATCTCTTCTTCTAGCTCTTCATCTTCAAGCAGCATGATGTGGCCTTCAAAGATTGCTTCTTTTTCTTCGCCAAAAGTTTCAAGTGCTTTTTGCTTAACAACTTCAAGTTGTTGAGAAGATTTGTTGCGAGCGTCAAAGAAACGCTGAACTTCTGCTTCAACTTGAGCGTCTGAGATAGGTTGAGTGTTTAGGACAATTTCATCTTCTTGAAGTAGTAGTGCTTTACCGAAAGCAATACCAGGAGATGCTAGGATGCCTGAAATCATAGCTTTACCTTAGTTGTTCAACTGTAAACGGGAGAGTGTGTAAATTTAAGTCGTCGACTAATGCCGCGCTTATTCCTATCTATTTCGAACAAAGCCACTTTGATATGCAAAATGGCTTTGAAAGAAGGAGACCGTATTAGTGTAGTTGATCCATAAGAGCAACTAGGTGGTCTACAGCTTGTTGAGCTTGAGGGCCTTCAGCTGAAATAGTTACGTTAGTCCCTTTTACTAGGCCTAAAGTTTGTAGTTTGAACAGGCTTTTCGCGCTAGCGCTTTTGCCGTTAGAAGTCACAGTGATGTCAGCGTCGAAAGATTTTGCTTCTTTTACAAACTGTGCAGCTGGACGAGTGTGAAGGCCGTTTTCTGCTGTGATTTCTACTTGCTTCTCGTACATTTTATATACCCCAATTAATTTATTTTTTGTAAGTTTGTAACCAGATTAGCTTAACTGCTTTAGCCCAAATGCGCTAGAGACTGGTACGCCATGTTCGTGTTAGAACTTAGACTGGTTATAAATTTTTATCCAGCCATGGTCATCTTTTGTTGAGTACTCATGACTTTCTGAATTTGTTTATTGCTTCTTTTATTTTGAAGCGAAAAATAAAACAGACCCGATATTACCAAAGGTAGGGCAGGGATCAACAAAAAAGCCCCTAAACGGGGCTTTTTTGGACGAAAAATTGATTTGACCACATATTATTGTTGGTTCTCTTTTTCCGTAAAGAGACCTGCAAATAGGGCTGTACTTAGGTAACGTTCACCAGAGCTTGGTAGCACGGTAACAATGGTTTTTCCTACAAATTCAGGGAGTTCTGCAATTCTGTTTGCCGCTACCACTGCCGCGCCAGATGATATGCCTGCTAGGATGCCTTCTTCTTTCATTAGCCGTTGAGCCATCTCAATCGCTTCTTCAGAAGTTACCGATTCTACGCGGTCAATAATGTCTAAATCTAGGTTTCCTGGGATGAAACCAGCACCAATACCTTGGATTTTGTGCGGAGCCGGCTTGATTTCTTCGCCCGCAAGCGCTTGTGCAATCACTGGAGACTCTGCTGGTTCAACTGCTACTGAGGTGATGGCTTTGCCTTTTTCACCTTTAATGTAGCGACTCGTACCAGTGATGGTGCCACCAGTACCTACACCAGCTACAAACACGTCGACTTCACCATCAGTTGCTTCCCAAATTTCAGGACCTGTTGTTTGTTCATGAATTTGTGGGTTTGCTGGGTTGTTGAATTGTTGTAGGAGTAGATATTTCTCTGGATCTGAAGCAACAATCTCTTCTGCCTTGGCGATTGCGCCGTTCATGCCTTTTGGTGCTTCAGTCAGCACTAGGTTTGCACCAAGCGCTTTAAGTAGCTTACGACGTTCTAGGCTCATTGACTCAGGCATCGTTAGCGTTAGCTTGTAACCGCGTGCGGCTGCTACAAATGCAAGTGCAACACCTGTGTTACCACTGGTCGGCTCAACAAGCTCGATACCTGGTTTCAGAGTACCTGCTTTTTCTGCTTCCCAGATCATGTTTGACCCGATACGACACTTGACACTGAAGCTTGGGTTACGAGCTTCGATCTTAGCTAGAACGTTACCTTTGCTTACTTTGTTAAGGCGGACTAGAGGCGTGTTACCAATCGTTAGGGTGTTGTCTTCGTAGATCTTGCTCATGCGATATTCCTTCATTTAATGACAGAACTAAACGTAGTATATCAATCACTTTACCGTCTAGTGTCTTTCGATGTTTGTTTAGCTTGAATTTAGGGTAAACAAGTTGAAAAAAAGTAAAAGGATTAAAAAGTTATATCATATAGATATGTAGCGGAGGTCACGCCTACCTTTATTGAAGTCAGAACTTAAAGAAGATAGGCGTTGTTAAAGAGAGAGTGAAGGTTATAGACGAGAACGCAGAGCTTGGTCTTTAAACTCAACAACCCACATGGCTGTGGCGCCACAAACCGCGACTGGCATCACGATCAGGTTTAAAATTGGGATTGTCGTAAAAACAGAAACAAGCGCGCCGAAGCTATAGGTCTTACCTTGCTTTTGTTTCAAATTGTTTCTCATATCATCAAATTTTATTTTATGGTTATCAAATGGGTAATCAGCGTACTGGATTGCGAGCATCCATGCGGTGAAGATGAACCATAAAAATGGTGCAACGGTTTGCCCCAGTGCTGGAATTAATAAAAGTAGGAATAAGCCGATCGCTTTTGGCAAAACGTAGACAAGCTTGCGCCATTCTCTGGCTAATATACGTGGCGTATCTTTGAGAACATCGAGTAAACCGTCCTCATTGACTTTATTGCCGCTAAGCAGTTCTTCTACCTTCTCCGAGAGCAAGCCATTGAACGGTGCGGCGATGAAGTTAGCGAGTGTGCTAAAAAAATACGAAAATGTTGCCAATACGGTTAGTACTAGTAGTGGCCATAAAATATATGACAACCATGATAAGAAGCTTGGTAATGCCCCAATCCATCCTTCAATCCAAGTGTTTAGGTTAGAGAAGATATAAAACAAAGCACCACCAACAAGTAATACGTTAGCGATAAGAGGAAGTAGTACAAACTTACGAATACTCGGTGATAAAGCGATCTTTATTCCGAAAATAAAGTAGCCAAAGCCTGAGCGAGGAATAGATTCAATAGTCATATTTAAATTGGGTCACATGTGAATTTGGTTAAATAGCAAACATCTCTAGTGTACTCGACCGAAATTAAGAAAAAAAGCGTGGCGAAAATCACATCAAGTAAGGAACTAATTGTATTAAGTTGTTCTAAAACGGTGGCTACTTTTGATAGAGTAGTGAGATTGGTCAAATTAACCTAACTTAGTGACAGCGTTTTAATAGCTAGTGACTACGAAAGCTGAGAGCGAAAAATGCAGGAATTGCGATTTGTACTCATTATTGTTGGCGCATTAGCTATCGCCGCATTATTGTTCCACGGTTTGTGGACGAGTAAGAAAGAAGGGAAAGCAAAGTTTGGAGATAAGCCGCTTGGTAAGCTTGAAAACGATCGCTTAGGTGAGCCTGAAAATATCCCAAACCGCTCATTCGCCCCAGAAGATGATTTCGAGATAATCAGAAAAGAACGTAAAGAGCCGGATTTTGCTGCTTCACCATCTGAGACTGATCCTTTGATTGACTCAGACCCGCTAACAGCACCACCAACGAAAGAAGTTTACGAAGATGATATTGAATTGAATGATCTTCCTTCTTTCAGTGTTGAAGAGCCAATCAAGGTTGAAAGCGAATCTAAAGAGATTGAAGAACAGAAGGTTGTTGAGCCTGAAGTTCCAAGTTTTGAGCTGACCGATGAGCAAAAAGAAAGTCACGCTGGTTTTCAAGAACAATATGGCTCGCTTGATGAAAAAGTAGATGAAACGATTGAAGAACCATTGGTGTCCAGTGAGCCGGTCGTTGCTGAAGAAACCATTGTTCCACAAGGTGCCTCATCAATTGAGTCAGAAGTAAAGCAAGATGAAGACCTTGGTCTTGAAGTGATCGTTCTTAATGTACATTGCGCTGGAGAGGTTCCATTTATTGGCACTGAACTCTTCCGTAGCATGGAGAGCAATGGTCTAACTTATGGTGAAATGTCTATCTATCACTGCTTTGCACAACCTAGTGATGATCCAAAAGTTATTTTCAGCGTAGCAAATATGATGCAACCCGGTACCCTAGAACACGATGATCCTGCTGACTTTACAACGAAAGGCATTTCATTCTTTATGACGCTGCCATGCTACGGTCAAGCTGATCAAAACTTCAATGTGATGTTGAGTGCAGCGCAAAAAATTGCTGACGATATGGGTGGAAATGTCCTAGATGAGTCTCGCAATTTAATGACACCAAGCCGTTTGTCTGACTACCGTAAACAAATCAGAGACTTTATGATGGCATCGAATGCCTAGCCGTATTCTTTAGCCTTGTAAATAATCTATATTTATAGAAAAGGGCTCCTAAGGGAGCCCTTTTTGATATTTCAATCACGATAGAGAATGATATGAAAGAATCGATTCAAGTTACCTTAGAGCAGTTAAGAGAAACTCTGCATTATCATGCCGTTCGTTATTACGTAGAAGATACTCCAGAGATTCCTGATGTCGAGTACGATCGATTAATGCAACAGTTGCTAAAAATCGAACAAGAAAACCCTGAACTCGTGACGGCTGATTCGCCAAGTCAACGTGTCGGCGGTCAGCCTTTAGATGGCTTCACTCAAGTGACCCATGAAATCCCAATGCTTTCTCTGGACAATGCATTCTCTGACGAAGACTTGGATGCGTTCAATAAGCGCATGTCGGATAGAGCTCCAACCGCAAACCTCAAAACTTTCTGTTGTGAACCTAAGCTTGATGGCCTTGCAGTAAGCTTGCTCTATGTGAATGGAACCTTGGTTCAGGCTGCGACTCGTGGTGACGGTGCTGTTGGTGAAAACATCACAGAAAACGTGCGCACGATCAGTTCGATTCCACTTAAGTTGCAAGGCAAAGGTTGGCCAGAGCGTATTGAAGTTCGTGGTGAAGTATTTATGCCAAAAGCGGGCTTCAATAAACTGAACGAACTGGCGTTGAAAAAAGGTGAGAAAGTCTTTGTTAACCCACGTAATGCCGCTGCTGGTAGCCTACGTCAGCTTGATTCACGTATTACGGCTAAACGACCTCTGGCTTTTTATGCCTACAGTGTTGGTGTTGTAGAAGGCGCAGAGCTTTCCAAGAGCCACTATCAACGCTTCTTGCAGCTGAAAGGCTGGGGTTTGCCAATGTGTCCTGAAACTAAACAGTTGAGCTCGTTAGAGGATGTAAAGGCGTACTACCAAGATATTATGGCACGTCGTGATGCTCTGTCTTATGAGATCGATGGCGTGGTTATCAAAGTCGACGATATTGCGGCGCAAGAAGTGCTTGGCTTTGTTGCTAGGGCGCCTCGTTGGGCTATTGCTTACAAGTTTCCGGCTCAAGAAGAAATCACTCTGTTAAATGACGTTGAGTTTCAAGTTGGCCGTACAGGGGCTATTACGCCTGTCGCTAAACTAGAGCCTATCTTTGTTGGCGGCGTAACGGTAAGTAATGCCACGCTGCACAACGCTGATGAGATAGCTCGTTTAGGTGTGAAGGTAGGCGACAGCGTTATTATCCGCCGAGCTGGTGATGTGATTCCGCAAATTGTGGCCGTTGTACAAGATCGCCGCCCAGCTACGGCGACAGACATTGTTTTCCCTGATGCTTGCCCTGTATGTAGTTCTGCCGTTGAGCGTGTCGAAGGTGAGGCTGTTGCGCGTTGTACTGGTGGTTTGGTGTGTCAAGCACAGCGAAAAGAAGCGCTTAAACACTTTGTTTCGAGAAAGGCTCTCGACGTTGATGGGCTGGGCGTGAAAGTAATAGAACAGCTTGTAGATCGCGAAATGGTCGAAACTCCAGCAGACTTGTTTAAGCTCAGTGCAGGCGTGATTACGGTTCTTGACCGAATGGGGCCTAAGTCAGCACAAAACGTGGTGAGTGCGCTTAATAAGGCCAAAGAGACGACATTAGCGCGTTTTCTTTATTCACTCGGTATTCGTGAAGTAGGTGAAGCAACGGCAATGAACCTAGCGCAGCACTTCAAGACGCTAGAGCTGGTTCAAGCGGCAACTCACGAGCAGTTAGTCGAAGTGTCAGATATTGGTAACATCGTCGCTAGCCATATCACTGGTTTCTTTTCACAAGAGAAAAACAGAGCAGTAATCGACCAGCTAGTAGAGCTTGGTGTGAACTGGCCACAGCTCGAAGAGGCTGCCGATGACCAAGAACTACCATTAGAAGGTAAGGTCGTTGTGTTAACAGGCTCACTCTCTCAACTTGGTCGAAGTGAAGCTAAAGCTGCATTACAAGCGCTAGGTGCGAAAGTAACGGGCAGCGTATCTAAGAAAACCGACATCTTATTCGCTGGTGAAGCGGCAGGTTCTAAACTAACTAAAGCACAAGATTTAGGTATCGAAGTAAGAACAGAAGAAGATCTAATTGCCCTTATTTCGTAAGTAAATTCAGATAAAAAAAGCTCAAAGGCACTCCTTAAAGGGAGTGCCTTTTTTGTGTTTGTTATAAATTGATAGTCTTTTTAATTGTTGAGAATTTTGTTCCTATACGAACTATTAAGTTAGGACAGTGATGGCGCTCAATATTAATGAAATACCATTTTGGTTGTAAGATAAATGCGAGTCACTTCAATTTTATGGAAATTAAATTTAAGTCAAAGCATTGATTTAAATGAACTAAACTGGTTTGTTGTATAGGTTTTACAATTTATCGACTGAGATCACTAAGCACCCAGTAAATTTGCACTAACTCATATTTTTTTAGATGAAAATTAAGTTCTCATTGATCTTTTTGAGGGCGAAGTTAGTCTTAATGCCATGGATGCACACGATGTGTATAACCAGAAAGGAAATAGAGAATTCTGTGTTAAGGGTTCTCAAACAAGAAAAGGTATTTCTCTCTACGGCGGCCAACTTTAGGTGAGGAATATTTAAACAGCTATATCCATTTTTAGGAGTTTTATTCCATGGAACACAAAATTTTCAAACGTACTCTACTAGGTGCCTCAGTTGCACTTTTATCAACAGGCGTAATGGCGAAAGAAGTTGGTATTAACTCTGACTTCAACGTTGATGTTTACGGTGTTGCGGCTATCTCTTTAGTTAACTACAACACAACTGATAATAATGACTCTAGCTCTGGTTACGCAGTAGAGAATGAATCTCGTATCGGCTTCCGTGCTCATAAAGATATGTTTGATGACGTATTAATTACAATGCAGATCGAATCTGGTTACGTAGATAGTACAGACTGGGGACATGGTGGCGTTTCAGGCGGTGTGCTTGGTTTCCGTGATACTTTTGTTGGTGCTTCTGGCTCTTGGGGTAATCTACGTGTGGGTCGTGTTCTTACGCCACTATACGAAATTGTCGACTGGCCATTCTCTAACCCTGGTCTAGGCTCTGTATTCGATTGGGGCGGTATCAATGGTCACTACGATCGTCAATCTAACCAAGTACGTTACGACTCAGCTAAATTTGGTGGTTTCTCTTTTGCAGCTTCTGTTGGTCGTGATGATAACGACAACGGTGGTGGTGCAGCGACTCGTGATGCTAACTTCTTTGGCGCAAGCGCTAAATACAGCTTCGAAAAAGTAACATTTATGGGTGCAGTTGAATCTGGTACTCGTGTAGTTGCCGCTACTGGTGGTGATTGGTCATTTGATGAGAATGGTAACCCTGAGCAAGCTCCTGAAGTCGCTGGCTACGATGATGATACATTCGCATACATCGTTGGTTTTGAGGCTAGCCTACCTGCAGGATTCGGCTTTGCGGCTGCATTTAAAGGTGAAGAGCTAGATAACGGCATCCGTAAGCAAACACAAGATTCTTACTCTATCATTGGCCAATACTGGAATGGTCCAATTGGTTTTAAACTGGGTTACGCAGCGAACCTAGAGTCTGAACTTAACGGTAGCAAAGAAGCTAATACAGATAGCAATACTATCTCTGGTCAGCTAATGGCAGTGCACAACGGATTCGTACCTTACCTACGTGTTGCGGGCCGTACTGTTGGTGACGCTGATACAGATATCGTAACTCGCGTTGGTCTTGAGTACGGTTTCTAAGCTAGAATTATCAGCTTAAACAGTTAGATAAAAACCCAAACGCTGGTAAATTTTTTTGCCAGCGTTTTTCCATAGTGAACATAAGGAATTAGTCATAATGAATAAAGTTAGTGTGGTTGTATTATCATTATTTTTGGGAGCTTGTAGTTCACTCGATTCACAAAGTAATTTCGCAGATTCAGTTGCAGATGTGCAGTCAAAAGGTGGCTACATTCAAGTGACTGGCCAATCTTATGTTGCAGAAAACAGAGCAAATGTAGGCGCAGACATTATCAAGTCATCGCTCTACTTTACGTACAATAAAGAAGTAACACAGAATTCAGCTCCAGAATCGTCAATTACTATGGATGTAAGTTACTTCCAAAGTTACAAAGAGTACCAAACCGTAAGCTTTTTTGGTAAGACGATAGAGTTAGAAGATAGACAAGTTCCAAGAGAGAGCTGCAGCGAACACTGTACAAAAACTCAATATATTAAGTTTCCTCTAAGCGAAGCTGATATCCAGCAAGCAAGAGAAAAGAATTTAGAGTTTACGCTTGATGGACAAAACTCAATAATGAGTACAACTTTCATTGTGCCGAAAGCGTATATCGACACAATTTACAATGGCGCCAATAATCATACTGCGATTGCTATCGCTCCAGTAGCTGCGCCTGTTGCAGCTGTAGTTGCTGAAGAGCCAAAGGCGTCACAAGCTCAAGAGATGGTTAACTACTGGTATGGTCAAGCGACAAAAGAAGAGCAATCGGCAGTGACGAATTGGGCATTCCAAAATCGCAAGAACGCAACACCTGCACTACTAGAAGGCTCCAAAGAAATCGAAATGGTTTCATACTGGTTCAACAAGCTAGACAGTGAAGAAAAATCTCAAACTATGATTTGGCTTTTAGAGCAAGAGTAAGCCTCTAACGTTACGCTCTAGCTATGTTTTTCAACCGCAGTATTGTATAACAACAGTACTGCGGTGATACATTTTAGGCTTACAGGTAAGATTGTGAATATTGGTGAAGTAGCGAAACGTGTTGGTACAACAGCGAAATCCATTCGTTTTTACGAAAGCAAAGGAATGATGAGTCCTCCACTTCGTTCAGAAAACGGCTACAGACAATACGGCGAGATTCACATCGAACAGTTAGAATTTGTATTAAGAGCTAAAATGGTTGGGTTTACCCTTGATGAGTGTAAATCACTGGTTGAGTTGGCAATGAATCCCAATAGGCAAAGCTACGAGGTCAAGCAGAAAGCAACGCAGAAGTTAGATGAAATAGAATTAAAGCTTGCTGAATTAAATAAGATGAAAACTCAACTCCAAGCTTGGGTACAAGACTGCCCCGGCGATGCTTCAACGGAATGCCCTATTTTAAACAATCTATCTGGCCGCAGTTAGTTAGGTTATTTCCGTTACCAATAATTGTCAGGCTGTAAATTATATTACTAGCCTGACTTTAATCTCTTATCACAGCACTTTTCCGCCGTAATGTTTACAGATCAGCAATGGCACATGCGTGACCGCGTTACCATCCAAACACTTAACTATAGGCCCCATATTTCCGTTACCTGGAGACTGACTGCTCGCTAGAGCGCTTCCAAATGATAAACTGAAAACAGCCGTTAGAATTATTAAAAGATGTCTCATACGAACTCCATTAGGTTTATCTCTGATTGAGATAAGTCAAAGTATGGACAAGGAAATAAAAATTTCAAAAACTAGGCGGACTTAACATTTTTAATAATTATAATTAAGCGGCAATAAGGCTAACTATTCATATATATAATGGAAAAGAAATCTGACTTTCTTATAGCTTTTTAGCTCAATCAAACTTTTTAGCTTGACGAAATAAGAACTTATTTTCTTTTCAATTCAATCTATCGCAATGATAATTCGAATATTATTAAGACACGAAAATCAAAAAAGCCTGCATCTGTTGAAACTGCAGGCTTTATATAGCACTTTATTATAAAGGTTCTATTATTAGAACTATTCCGTCTAAAGCGACAATCTTAATTTCGGTGCCAGATGAAATATCTTGACTGGCTTTTGCAGACCAAGAAGAGTCACCGACCCTAATTCTACAGCTACCTTTGTTAACTGCTTCGGTAAGAAAAACGGTTTGACCTACCAGTTGTTTTTCTCTTTGGTTTAACTCTCGCCCCGCATCTGAGTGCTTGTCATTAGACAGTTGTCTTCTCCACCACAACCAAGTGGTGATCAACGAGAAGCTAGCAAAGGATAACCATTGCATCTGCCAGCCAATAGGTAGAGCACCCAAAAGGACACCGACCAGCATGGCAGATATGCCTATCCATAAAAAGTAACCAGCGGTTCCAATTAACTCAAGTGCTAGCAACGCTAGACCAAACGCCAACCAATGCCAATGGTTTACTTGTTCTAGTAATTCGACCATAAGTTAGTCCTTACTGCCTTTGTCACTCTTATGTGCAAACATTTCAGCGATACCAGCTACAGAACCCATTAGGCCTGTGGCTTCGAGTGGTAGCATTATGATCTTGCCGTTTTCAGCTTGGCCAATCGACTTTAGTGCCTCAGTGTAGCCCTGCGCAATAAAGTAGTTTACGGCTTGCATATCACCTTGAGCAATCGCTGTCGAAACCATCTCTGTTGCTTTCGCTTCTGCCTCTGCGGCACGCTCACGAGCTTCGGCTTGCAATATCGCTGCTTGTTTTTCACCTTCTGCTTTCAGGATCTCTGATTGCTTGTGACCTTCCGCTTTCAATATTTCGGCTTGTCTAACACCTTCTGCCTCTAGTATATCAGCACGCTTATTTCGCTCTGCCTTCATCTGGGCATTCATCGCAGCGGTAAGGTCGGCGGGTGGTTGTACGTCTTTAATTTCGATACGCGTCACCTTTACGCCCCAAGGGTTGGTTGCTTGATCGACGATATTCAGTAACTTGGTATTAATCATGTCACGCTGGCTGAGCATTTCATCCAGCTCCATAGACCCAAGTACTGTACGGATATTGGTGAGGGTTAGATTGCGAATCGCATGCTCAAGATCGTTCACTTCGTAGGCCGCTTTAGGGGCATCGATAACCTGAACAAAACAAACCGCATCAATAACTACGTTCGCGTTGTCTTTAGAGATGACTTCTTGCGCAGGGATGTCGAGAACGCGCTCCATCATGCTGATGCGCTGTCCTACTTTATCTATAAATGGAATGATTAGGTTAAGACCCGGCTTGAGCGTTAAGGTATATCGCCCGAAGCGTTCAACTGTCCAGTTATTGCCTTGTGGGACGGTTTTCACACCAGCGAAAATAAATAGTAATGCGACGGCAGTAAAGATGCCAATAGTAATTAATGTATCAATATCCATACAAAATCCTTTGTAAGTGTAAGTTTTTGATAGTCCACTATTGATACTGGCTCATATTTAAAATCTGAGCAAATTTATAAATGAGAAACGGGCTATAAAACATTGATTTTATAGCCCGTTTTGCTTTTTTTTTACGACAAGCTAAAGGGTGACTTTATCACTTATAGTTCATTTCAATAGCATGCTTTACTGATTGTTAGTAGAGCAATGAGTACAGTTGGCGACGGTACTTACTCGCAACGGGATTACCTTGTCCAAGTGCACTTAAAATATCCATGAACTCTTTTTTCATGTCGCCATCGAGAGTGTTGAGATCTTTGGCTAAAAAGGACCACAGTAGGTTCATTGATTCTTCGCTACGGTTTACTTGATGGTATTGCAGTGCCAGTTCAGATGCCGTTTTAGCGTCGCTTGGATTTTGCTGAAGAGCGGTTTCTAATGCTTGTATCTCTGGGCTGTCTGATGCCTGTTTGTGAAGTTCCAGTTTCGCAACTAAGCCTTTGTAGTAGTTGTCTTGGTACTCTAGGGGGATTGTCGCTAGTTGAGTTTCAGCAAGGTCAAACTGTTGCGTTTCTAATAAACATTCAGCGATCGCCAGTTTTACTTCACCCTTACTTGTTAACTCTGCCGGTAATTGCTGTATCGCGGCTAGTGCCTGTGCGTGTGCACCGGTTTGCATTTGTTCTAAAGCTTGGCGTAAAGCGAGTTCATCTTGACTAGGTAGGTGTTTACTAAGCATTTCTACAATTGCTTCTATGCTTTGGGGACCACCGAGTCCATCAACAGGTTGGCCATTAACAAAAAGTGCAACGGTCGGCAGTGCTTGAACACCGAACTGGCTAGCAATGGCTTGTTCTTGCTCACAATTCAACAAGGCTAAGGTGAAAGCGCCATTGTATTGCTGAGTTAATGTTTGTAGTTCAGGAATGATTTGGGCGCTCTCTTGGCTCATTGGTGCCCAAAAATGGATGAGTACAGGGGTCTGCATCGAACCTTCTAATACTTGACGAAAGTTCTGCTCATTAAGTTCAACAACATGCGGAGATTGCATTTACGTTCCTTGAGGTTTTTTTTGTGGATACGTTGCAAATATGGGGGGATTAGTCGGTAACTTCAAGATCTAACTCGGTTATCTCAGATAAAAAGCCCCAAAAATAGAAAAACGCTATGCTTCGATGTTGATAGAGTTGTTATCTCAACATGGAAGGCATAGCGTTATCATTGAGGTGTTCAGTGAGGCGTAGCGTGGGATACTCAAAACAGAATAAACAACGTAATAGCCAGACTCACACCTACCCAATTAAGGCGTTTTAAAGTCATGAAATATCCAGAAGTCGATTCATCAGTTGGGAATAATTGATGATATTGGCTAAATAATGACATCTTATTGTTACGAATAAATTACATCGTTACATTAAAGTTTGCGATCGTGCATTCAAAGTTAGTAATTTATGCGGCTTTTCTCAAAATAGGGTCTAGCAACCGGCTTGGTAGGATCCTTTTTAACACTGCGAACACCTTGGTTGGTGTAGTCACTCGGTACCTTAACTTAGGCTTATCGGCTGTTAGAGCGTGAAAAACGGGCTCAATGCAACTTTCAGCAGGAAGGACAAAGGCGTTGTTCGACGACTCTTTTTCAAGTCGGTCTTTTTGTTGCTGGTAAGCTTCCTGGTGCACACTGCCAGAAATGTTGATCCATTTATTAAACGCTTTCAGGGCGTTGGTTCTAAATTGAGTCTCAATCGGGCCTGGCTGCAATAGCGAGATATGTATTCCACTCCCATAAAGCTCTAAACGCAGTGTATCCGTCCAGCCTTCAATCGCGAATTTGGAAGCATTGTAGGCACCGCGATATTTCATAGCGGCGAAGCCTAACACTGAACTGTTTTGTATGATGCGCCCTTCGCCACGTTCACGCATGTGAGGGAGTAGCTGACAAACAAGATGGTGCCAGCCGAAGACGTTCGTTTCGAATTGTTCTCTGAGCCCTTGAGTTGGTAGGTCTTCCAACGCGCCTGCCTGACCGTAAGCGCCGTTGTTGAACAATCCATACAACCCGTTAGGTGCGAACTCAATCGCAAGCTTGGCCCCATGTTCAATGCTTTCTTGGTTGGAAAGATCTATTTGAATGCAGGTGAGACCTTCATCTTGAAGGCGTTGAACATCTTGTGGGTCACGGCAAGATGCAATGACATGAAAACCGCGCTTTTGCAGTGCATGAGCACATGTATAGCCAATACCCGTTGAGCAACCGGTGATAAGAATCGACTTTTTCACGCTTAATCCTTTATTAGAGTCTCTATAACTCTAGGGTAAAGAATTAGTCTTGATGTTGTAACAAGTTTTTTAGTGCAGGCTCGATTCTTGAGTAACTAAAGATAAATCCCATTTCGGTGAGTTTCTTTGGTTTGGAGCGAATGCTGTCGAATAATAAACAAGCGGATTCACCCATCAGAAATGACATTACCCATTTTGGCGTGAACAAGAAGTGTGGTCGACCTAATTGTTTGGCTAATGTGCTACTGAACAGCTTGTTAGTCACAGGGTGCGGAGCGCACATATTAAACTCGCCCTGAGCGTGAGGAATAGACAATAAGTGGTTGATGGCTCTCACCATATCCAGCATGTGAATCCATGGCATGTACTGTTTGCCTGAACCCAATGGTCCACCGACACCGAGTTTGTAGGGCATCAGCATCTTCTTTAGCGCGCCGCCATTTTCGCCTAACACAATACCCGTTCTGAGTAGTATTACACGCGTGCTATCTGATTGGGCTTGCCTAGCAATCTCTTCCCAGTGAGCACAAACTTTATGAGGAAAGCTTTCATCCTTTACTTGCAACGATTCATCAAACGGATGCTGCTGTTGATCGCCATAGTAACCGACGGCTGAGCCACTAATAAAAGCCTTGGGTGGGTTGTTGCTAGCATTAATCAACTCGACTAGCTGCTCGGTGATCTGCCAGCGACTGTTACAGATTCTCGCTTTTTGAGCTTCGGTCCAACGTTTGTCTATAATCGGTTCGCCTGCAAGGTTAACCACCACATCGAAGTCATTGAGATCGCTCAGTTCATCAAGGGACTGAATGTAATGAAGGTTGTTCTGGTTCAGGTGATTTAGGTTTTTCTTTGCATTTTCAGGGCTCCGCGTCAGCAATGTCACATCATCAGTGTTCCAACTCTTGACTAATTCAGACCCAATAAACCCCGTACCACCCGTTAACAATATCTTCATACCAATCTCCCTATTAAACATAATTATAGACATGACTTGTTTTTTATCGCCAATCAATACGAAAAAATCACTATAGCGATCAATTGGTTTCAATCGTGTGATACCTAAATTACGCCTTTTTCAATTTACTAAAGAGTGAAGTTAAATTCATCAGGTCAAGATGTGTATCGCTATCACACTTATGGATTTTACTTGGATATGTTACCAACTGCGTAATATTTATCACATAAGGAATGATAAGGATTTGCCATGATTATTAGTAACCTATAACCAGAACCAATTTAAGCAATAAGGAGTTACGATGACGGCAGTGCTTGCTTTGTTTCGAGCCATGTTAGGTAGCTTGCGAGATCTATTGCCTATCGTCGCGGTGATCGCCTTCTTCCAGCTTGCCGTCTTACAAGAGCCGCTTCCTCATATTTTTTCGATTTTAACCGGATTAGTGCTAGTCGTTTTTGGGCTCACTTTCTTTATCTTTGGCCTTGAAATGGGGCTGTTTCCAATTGGCGAATCGATGGCTCAAGCATTTGCCAGAAAGGGGAGTGTGTTCTGGTTGTTGATCTTCGCTTTTTGTTTGGGGTTCGGTACCACCATAGCCGAGCCTGCGTTAACTGCGGTGGCGGCTGAGGCTGCGGAAGTGGCAGCCGAGGGAGGTGTTATCCCCAATACGTTAGATGAAATGGAAGAATATGCAGACGGTCTGCGTTTCACTGTAGCATTGTCGGTGGGTATCGCCATCTTACTTGGGGTGCTGCGAATCTTAAAAGGGTGGCCAATTCAGTACATGATCATCGGTGGTTATATTGGTGTGGTGGTGCTCACCGCTTTCGCCCCTGAAAATATCATTGGGATAGCGTATGACTCTGGTGGAGTGACTACATCCACGATCACCGTTCCGTTGGTGACAGCTTTAGGGGTCGGCTTAGCCTCAGCAATCAAAGGCCGCAATCCTATGGTTGATGGCTTTGGGTTGATCGCCTTTGCGTCACTGCTGCCGATGATGTTTGTCATGGTTTATGGGATGGTGGTGACATGATCACTGCTCAGAAATTTATTGATACTTTTTTAGGCACCGTGATGGATGTGATTCCAATTACGGTGATCATATTTGGTTTTCAACTTGCGGTGCTGCGTAAGCCAGTCAATAACCTAGCCAAAGTGCTGATCGGTTTCTTTTATGTCATCCTCGGTTTGTCTCTATTCTTGATGGGGTTGGAGCTCGCGTTGTTTCCTTTGGGGGAGACGATGGCAATGCAATTGACCGAGATAAGCTTTCTGACTGATTTTAAGTTCAGCTCTGGCCTAGCATTGGTTTGGTTTGATTACTACTGGGTTTACTTTTTTGCATTCTGCATCGGTTTTAGTACCACTATCGCCGAGCCTTCGTTAATTGCGGTGGCGATTAAGGCGAACCAAGTCTCAGGTGGCAGTATCAGCGTTAATGGGCTGAGAATTGCGGTGGCATTGGGTGTCGCTATTGGTATCTCACTCGGAAGCTATCGGATCGTTGCGGGCGATCCTATCCATTACTACATCATTTTTGGCTATGTCGTTGTGGTCATCCAAACCTTTTACGCCCCTAAGCTTATTATTCCATTGGCCTATGATTCTGGCGGGGTGACGACATCTACCGTGACTGTGCCTTTAGTGACGGCTCTTGGATTAGGGCTCGCTTCAACCGTCCCTGGACGAAACCCAGTGATTGATGGATTCGGCTTAATTGCCTTTGCCAGCTTATTCCCGATTATTTCGGTAATGAGCTATGCCCAAATAACACAATGGTTAAATCGTTCATCCCCCCCTAAGGAGAGTAAAGATGCGCTTTAAACTTATCTTAGCGTTTGTAGAAGAGAGCAAGACAGACAGTGTGCTCGATGCCGCCCGTGATGCTGGCGCCACTGGAGCAACGGTGATTAACAATGCTAGAGGGCAAGGCCTGAACCAAAAACGCACCTTCTTCGGATTAACGTTAGAGGTGCAAAAAGATGTGTTGTTGTTTGTCGTCGAAGAGCATTTGGCGAGACATATTTTAGAAACCATCGGTGAAGTTGGGGAGTTCGACCAAGAATCAGGACAAGGGATCGCAGTACAGATCGATGTAGAAGATGCGGTCGGGGTCGCGCACCAAGTTGAGACTTTAACAAAGGTTGTGGAGGATGAGCTATGAGTACCAGTGAAAAGATCCGAGTAGGCGATGTCATGGCCAATACGTATGTGATTATCGATGGGCTAACCACGGTGTTAGAAGCTATTGATATGGCGAAAAAGCACAAAGTGAAAGCGATCATTGTCGATAAGCGCCACGATGATGACGAGTACGGTATCGTCTTGATGAATGATATTGCCAAGAAAGTGTTAGCGAAGAATCGATCTCCTAAGCGAACCAATGTTTATGAAATTATGACTAAACCAGCTTTGAGTGTGTCTGCAGATATGAATGTAAAGTATTGTGCTCGTTTGTTTGAGCGCTTTGGTATCAGCCGTGCTCCAGTGGTCCGTGAGCACAAAATAGTCGGTATGGTTAGTTACAATAATATCGTGATCAACGGTATGGCGAGAGATGACGTGTAGCATTTAGATACGTACAATAGACTCATAAATTTTATGGAGAAGTACGTGTGAAATTATTTTTTGCTTCAGACCTACACGGTTCGCTGCCAGCAACAGAAAAGGCATTAGAACTCTACCAAGCGTCTGGTGCGCAATATTTAGTGCTATTGGGTGACATTCTGAATCATGGGCCAAGAAATCCGATTCCAGAAGGATACAATCCACCAGCGGTTGCAGAGAAGTTGAATGCGTTTTCTCAAGAGATCATTGCCGTTCGTGGTAACTGCGACAGTGAAGTGGATCAGATGTTGTTGTCTTTTCCAATGATGATGGATTACTCATGGGTGTTATTGGAATCGGGTCAGCGTATTTTCTTAACTCATGGTCACCTGTACAACACAACGAAGCGACCAGCACTGAAAGCGGGCGATATTATTGCTCACGGCCATACCCATATTCCAGTTGCTGAGTACCAAGATGATATCTTCATTTTTAACCCTAGCTCGGTAACATTCCCACGAGAAGGGCACGCAGCAAGCTATGGCTTGTATGAAAACAATACGTTTAAAGTGATCAGCCTTGAGGGAGAGCTACTGGTGAGTGGACTACTCTAAATATATGGTTGCAGCTATGAAAGGTTTACTTTGAGTCTGAGTGGCCCAGATCTCTATCTGGAGCAATGATGTTTCGTACTCT
Organism: Vibrio sp. 5S239; assembly: GCF_041439575.1. Taxonomy (NCBI): domain Bacteria; kingdom Pseudomonadati; phylum Pseudomonadota; class Gammaproteobacteria; order Vibrionales; family Vibrionaceae; genus Vibrio; species Vibrio sp. 5S239. The sequence continues at coordinate 20,101 of NZ_JBGOOM010000015.1, forward strand.
TTGCTTCAGAACTTTAGCCTCAGGAAAACCTCCGTCCGCTTTTCTTTCCCAAATCTGTATCCCATTACAAAAGATCTCGAATCTCCCACCCGTATCTGGGTGAAGACTGACTTGATTAATCTCTTCACTAAAGGTATGAAGCAACTCTTGGCATAGCCAGCTTGAGCGCAGCATCCAATTACATTGGCGGCAGTAGTGTATTGCTATCGTTGCTTGCGATACTGTTGGGGTTGTTGGATTTGATTCCGTATTCATAGTTAATCCTTTTAATTTTCTATATCAATAGTTTGACGCCAACGGCAAACGTCAATATTTCAAAGGCCGTTTTGACCGTCTGATTACTTGAACGGTTGGCTAGAAATGCACCTAGGCTCCCGCCTATAAATGAGCTAAGTAGAAGTATCGGTAGCCACAACCAGTATATCGGCGCACCAGCCTGTACGATTGCGATACCACCAATGCCATTCCAGAACAAACCAACGCATATCATAGTTAGTGCCACGGCCTGCTTATAAGTAAAACCAAACCAGCGAACCAGAAATAAGGTCACCAACAGCCCTGAACCGGCAGTAAGTGAGCCGTTGATGATACCAATTAGCGCAAGCCCAATACCACCTATGATGTAACCTTTGGTGTCTCGGTTTTTGAGTTGTTCATCTTGTCCCAACTGCTTCTTTAGTCGGGAGTAAACGCCAAGTGCTAAGATCATCGCCCCAAGCACTTTCTGTGCAATGTCGTCGGGAATCAGGAGCACGATATTAGCCCCAATTACCACACCGATACTACCCACAGCTATCAGGTAACAACAAATTTTCCAGCTTAGCGTTCCGCCTTTAATATGGCTATAGGCAGCCCCCAAACCTAACGCGACACTCGCGACTTTGTGAGTCGCTAAGGCGACCGAAAAGGGTAGGCCAAGAAAGATAAGCAATGGGAATTGAAGCAGCCCGGCACCGCCACCTGATAAGGAGGCGAGGGTATTGGCGATTAATGAACCAAAGAAGAGGGCAAGTGAGTTAATCCAGTCCATAGAGTCTCGTATTTGTCAAAACAGCGAACAAAAAAGGGGCATCATGCCCCTTTTTCTATTGGTCTACCGCTTAATGGTATTCAGCTATTCATATACAGTAAATAGCGCCCCATTATTAGTTTGAAAACAATACGGTAGAACCGTGATTTAAGCTAGTCAGTAACAGCGCTTTCGGATTAATGATATCAATTCGACGGCTTTGTTCAGCATCCATCTTGATCACCTGAGTTATGAGGTCTAATTGATCTTTAGAGAAATCCTGACGTTGAGCCGACGTGACATCTTTAAACTCAGTCGGAGAGATGAGTAAGTAATTATCGTTGATGTCCCACTGGCCAGTTTCGGATATGTTGATCACATTCGCTGGCGCAGTTTGGGTGCTGTAAAGCCTGACTATTGACATTCTTAAGTAGGTACCGTTTGGTAAATATTTCGCATTCGATGACAGTTCTACTTTACGAAGTGGGCCGATAGAGTCGGCTTGCTTGTTGTCGCTAATCAGAGTCACCATTTTTGCTTGCCACTCGTGTTGAGTTAATAGGTGTTCTATTTTTGCATCATTACCCCAATACAACCAACCACTTAAAAACGCGGAAATAACCAGTAGAATAATGGATACTTTTAATTTCATGTTACTGATCACCTTTACAAATGTCGTTTAAATCCGACTGGTTGGCGTAAATTTTAAGGGTTATATTCTCGCTCGAATATTCTTGTGGGTGGATATAGTTAAGAGCAAGATTATTGGTTTGCCCACCTGTTGCAATCACTTCCGTTGGCTTCAATATACCTGCGTGATTTTTGTTGTAGTACAAGACACACTTTTTAATTGCGGGTAGCCAACTGGTTAGATCTGGGTGGTTGATTGGTGACTGCACTTTCACGCCATCCACTTCAGCTAATGTTTTGAACTCGGATTCTGCCGGGTTAGTCAATGTTAAAACCAGAACCGGCATAATGAAAGCAACAAGTAGCAACCAAAACGTTAACCACTTATTTGTGCTTTTAGTCGGAGTTACATTAGGAGCTCGTGTTGGCTCAGCTTCTACATCGGTTTCTTGAACCTTTGTTACTGGTTCTGGTTCAGCCGTTTCAGCAATGACTTCTTCCGTCATTGTCGTGTTAGCGAACGTTAAGATAGGTTCTACGTCATCTTCGGTAATTTCAGCGGATACTGGCTGATCATTTGATGACATTGGTGCTGAACGTTCAACGGTCGCAATAAATTGATATCCGCGCTTTGGGACCGTCTTTACAAATTCTGGAGATTTGGTCGAATCTTTCAGCATCTTTCTTAGCGTCGATACTGCTTGAGTTAAGCTTGAGTCATCGACCTCAAAGCCTTGATCTCGCCAAACATATTCATGCAATTCATTGCGAGTGATAACTTCATTGGGCCTTTCTGACAGCATTAGGAGAATGCGGCTTTCATTACTACCAAGACGTACGACTTCGCCATCGCTTAGTTGATCAACAAGTGAATTGCTGTTTGGATCAAATACAAACCGCTGTGCGAGAATAAGCTTTGTGCCGATATTGCTCATTGAATTCTTCTATTTTGGGTGGTTTTGGGTGAGAAATAGACAAACATTAGGTGAAGTTCAGTCAATTCTTCACCAAATCATGGCTTCTTTTATGTTCTTTTATATTTATAACACTCAAGGATAATAAAAACAGATCAAAAAAACAGTGTTTTTATGGTTTTTGACCTTGAATTTACATTTGTCATCCTCATGTTAATGAACACAAGAGTGACATAAAGTGTTACGCCCTTAAAATTATTCAACATAAAGTATAGATGTTTTGGAGTAAAAATGAGCGAAACAGCAACGCAAAATAAAGAGACTCGTGGCTTTCAATCTGAAGTAAAACAACTACTTCATCTAATGATTCACTCACTGTATTCAAATAAAGAAATCTTCTTACGTGAGCTTATCTCTAACGCATCTGACGCGGCTGATAAGCTTCGTTTTCAAGCCTTATCAAATGGTGACCTTTACCAAGGTGATGCAGATTTAGGTGTAAAACTTTCATTCAATGCTGAAGCAAACACCCTAACGATTTCAGACAATGGTATCGGCATGAGCCGCGACAACGTTATTGAACATTTAGGTACGATCGCTAAATCAGGCACTGCGGACTTTTTCTCAAAATTGTCTGAAGACCAAAGTAAAGACTCTCAACTGATTGGTCAATTTGGTGTTGGCTTTTATTCTGCATTCATAGTGGCAGACGCAGTAACCGTTCGCACTCGTGCGGCAGGTTTAGCGAGCAATGAAGCCGTTCAATGGCACTCTGCGGGAGAAGGCGATTACACCATTGAAGACATCACCAAAGAGTCTCGTGGTACTGATATTATTCTTCATATGCGTGAAGACGGGAAAGAGTTCCTAAATGAATGGCGTCTGCGTGAAGTGATTGGTAAATACTCTGATCACATCGGTATCCCAGTTTCTATCTTAACTGCGGTTAAAGATGACGAAGGTAAAGACACCGAAGAGAAACACTGGGAACAGATCAACAAGGCGCAAGCGCTTTGGACTCGTAACAAATCTGATATCGACAAAGAAGAGTACCAAGAGTTCTACAAGCACGTATCTCATGACTTTGCTGACCCACTAACGTGGAGCCATAACAAAGTTGAAGGTAAGAACGACTACACAAGTCTGCTTTACATCCCAGCTAAAGCACCTTGGGACATGATGAACCGTGACCATAAGAGCGGCTTAAAGCTTTACGTGCAGCGTGTATTCATTATGGATGATGCTGAGCAGTTCATGCCATCTTACATGCGTTTCGTTCGCGGCTTGATTGACTCAAACGATCTACCTCTCAACGTGTCTCGTGAAATCCTGCAAGATAACAAGGTAACTCAATCTCTACGTGGTGCATGTACTAAACGTGTTCTAACGATGCTTGAGCGCATGGCGAAGAATGACAACGACAAGTACCTAGAGTTTTGGAAAGAGTTTGGCCTAGTAATGAAAGAAGGCCCAGCTGAAGACATGGCGAACAAAGAGAAGATCGCTGGTCTGCTTCGTTTCTCGTCAACGGAAGTGGATTCTGCTGAACAAACTATCAGCCTAGCGTCTTACGTTGAGCGTATGAAAGAAGGCCAAGACAAGATCTATTACCTAACAGCAGATAGTTACGCTGCCGCTAAGAACAGCCCACACTTGGAGCAGTTCAAAGCAAAAGGTATTGAAGTCGTTCTAATGTACGATCGCATTGATGAGTATGTAATGAACTACCTAACTGATTTTGACGGTAAGCAGTTCCAATCGATCACTAAAGCGGGCTTAGATCTAAGCAAGTTTGAAGGCGAAGAAGAGAAAGAGAAGCAAAAAGAGACAGAAGAAGAGTTCAAATCTGTTGTCGAACGCACTCAAGCTTACCTAGGTAATCGTGTTAAAGAGGTTCGTACTACTTTCAAGCTAGCAACAACGCCAGCAGTGGTTGTGACTGATGATTTCGAAATGGGTACGCAAATGGCTAAGCTTCTCGAAGCTGCGGGTCAAGCTGCACCTGAAGTTAAGTACATCTTTGAGATTAACCCTGAGCACGCTCTAGTTAAACAGATGGCAGACGAAGCGGACGAGCATGCGTTCGGCCGTTGGGTTGAGCTGTTACTTGGCCAGGCTATGCTGGCTGAAAAAGGCTCAATGGAAGATCCGTCACAATTCTTGGGTGCAATCAACGAGCTACTAACAAAACGTTAGTCTTTCGACTTTGGGCTAAGCCAATAATTGTATTAAAAAGCTCGCAAATGCGGGCTTTTTTTATGAACGTCTTTGAAAACTCATTAAACGTGGTCAACGTCACCGTTATCGTGGCAATAAATACTACCAATGCATTCTTTAGTCGTAAATTCAGCCAAATTGAATATTAATGTGATAGAATGCTCGACCTAATCAGCTGAGAGAGAGAAAGCATCGTCTCCAGCTGTATGATTTTTAAACGTTATACCGAAACTTACCGTTTTGCTTCTGTTTACAGTTTTGCTTAACCTCTACTGTTATCTAACGCTTTCTGTTTATCTTACAAATGAACTAGAAAGGTAGGATAGTGAGCTTCGGTATAAATCATAATTTTATAAGAGGATTAAACATGCGCATCATTCTTCTAGGTGCTCCTGGCGCGGGTAAAGGTACTCAAGCTAACTTCATCATGAGCAAATTTGGTATCCCTCAAATTTCAACTGGTGACATGCTACGTGCTGCTATCAAAGCGGGTACTGAGCTTGGTAAGCAAGCAAAATCAGTAATCGACGCTGGTCAGCTAGTTTCTGATGAAATTATCCTTGGTCTTATCAAAGAGCGTATCGCTCAAGATGACTGCGAAAAAGGTTTTCTACTAGACGGCTTTCCACGCACAATCCCACAAGCTGATGGCCTAAAAGAAATGGGTATTGCTGTTGATTACGTTGTTGAATTTGACGTAGCTGACGATGTGATTGTTGAGCGTATGGCTGGTCGTCGTGCTCACCTTTCTTCAGGTCGTACATATCACACTGTGTACAACCCGCCTAAAGAAGAGGGCAAAGATGACGTAACTGGCGAAGAGCTAGTGGTACGTGATGACGACAAAGAAGAAACAGTTCGTGCACGTCTAGGTGTATACCACGATCAAACAGCGCCGCTTATTTCTTACTACGGTAAAGAAGCGGAAGTCGGCAACACTAAGTACCTTAAATTCGACGGTACTAAGCAAGTTGCTGAAGTTAGTGCAGAACTTGAGAAAGCACTAGCATAATTGGCTAACAGCCAGTTTTAGAATTTGATATATTAGAAGCGACCTTATGGGTCGCTTTTTTTGTTCCAAATTTTAGTACGATACCAATCTCGATAAGTTTGATTGCGCTGATTTAAGGTTTTTAGCCCTGATAATGGATAGTAGTTTAGAGTTTGAGGTACCTCACGTTCAGAATGATTATTCAAACATTTGGTATGCTCAATGATCTTGAACTTATTTAGATTAGTATATTACTTTCCAGAAAATTACATATGAGTCTCAGGTATCTATGGAAAATAATAAAAAGCAGGGCGTTTTACTGGTGAACTTAGGGACTCCAGATTCGGCGACCCCAGCTGGCGTTCGTCGATTTTTGAGTGAGTTCTTACATGACAAGCGAGTGGTTAACCTAACGCGTTGGCTCTGGTGTCCTATTTTGCACGGGGTGATTTTACCGATTAGAGCGCCGAAAGTGGCTAAGCTATATCAGTCGGTCTGGATGGATGAAGGCTCACCACTGCTTGTGTACTCCCAAAGACAAGCTAAAAAACTCCAGAAAAAACTAGAGATGCCGGTTGCACTGGGTATGACCTATGGCAACCCAAGCCTAAAGTCGGGTGTTGAGCAGCTGATGGAGCAGGGCGTTGAAGATATCATCGTACTGCCTTTATATCCTCAGTACTCTGGAACAACCACAGCGGCTGTTTCTGATGGTTTAACCAAAGCGTTTAAGCAGATGCCAGTAATTCCAAGCTATCGCTTTATTCGTGATTACTACGCGCACCCTAGTTATGCCAAAGCACTGGCTGAAAGCGTTCGCAGTCATTGGGAGCAAAATGGCAGAGCCGATCACTTGGTTTGTTCGTTCCATGGTATTCCTAAGCGCTTAGCTGATGAAGGTGACATCTATCCTCAACATTGTGAGGCGACAACAAAACTGCTTGCTGAAGAGTTAGGCTTATCTGAGGAAGATATCACCATGACATATCAGTCGCGATTTGGTCGAGAAGAGTGGTTGAAGCCTTACACAGATGAAACGCTTGAGTTACTACCAAGTAAGGGCATTAAGAGTATCGATATTATGGCACCGGCGTTCTCAGTAGACTGCTTGGAAACATTGGAAGAAATTTCTGATCAGTGTAAAGATACCTTCATTGAAGCTGGTGGCGCGGACTTTAGTTATATTATGTGCCTTAACGACAGAGATTCGCACATCGATATGATGGCAGAGCTAGTGGCACTTCACCGTTAATTGATATGTAGGTTCTATACATAACAAAAGGGCTGCTCATTGATTGAGCAGCCCTTTTTAATTAATGTTCTGAAGTCATTTTAGATATTAAGCGACAGATGTTTCTGCTGATTGATCTGCTTTTGGTTCTGTGTCAAGCGTCATGTTGGTTTCTACGCCATGCATCCATGACACAAGTTTACCAGCACAAAGCAGCAATAATATGCCACTAGCCGTTGCGGTAATCGCTATACCACTGAAGATTGCCATAGCACCAAACTCGCCAACATGAGAACCAACCAGACCTGCTACGTAGTTTGCCACCGCGTTGAAGCCAAACCAAGCGCCCATCATCAGAGAGGCTAAACGAAGCGGAGCTAGCTTAGTGACCAACGACAGGCCAATGGGCGATAGACAAAGCTCACCAAGGGTATGGAAGAAGAAAGCACCCACCAGCCATAACATTGATGTTTTCACTGTTAGGTCACCACCTTGTTCCATTACCGCGCCCATCATGCACACGAAACCCAAAGCTAAGAAGAACAAAGCCATAGCAAACTTCACCGGGGAATTTGGTTCACGCTTACCAAGCTTGACCCAAAATGCGGCAATGAATGGCGCAAGAGTAATGATGAAGAATGGGTTTAGGGACTGGAACCACGCGGCAGGCACTTCAAAACCACCAATCATACGGTCAGTATATTGTTGCGTGTAGATGTTCATCAGACCACCTGCTTGTTCAAAGCCAGCCCAGAAAACGATCACGAACAGACCCATAATTAAAATCACTTTTAGTCTGTCAAATTCTTCTTTGGTTAGTGGATCTTTTTCTTTAGATTTGTTTAAGGCTTTTGCTCGAGCTGCAGCAGGCACTGAACCTATGTTACCTAACCACGATTGAGCCATAGTCACTTGCATGATCAAACTAATAATCATACCAATGCCAGCGGCTAGGAAGCCGGCTTTCCAGCCGAAAGAGTCGACTGCAACACCTGAAATTAATCCACCAAGCAGTGCGCCTAAGTTGATGCCCATATAGAAAATAGTGAAAGCACCATCACGTCGGTTGTCGCCTTCTTGGTACAAGTCACCAACCATGGTCGAGATGTTTGGTTTAAACATACCGTTACCACTGATAAGCAGAGCTAAACCGAGGTAAAGAGCATTTACTTGGTCTAAGCCAATAAAGCCATTGGGTAGAGCAAGTGTAAATTGGCCTAGCGCCATTAATAAGCCGCCAATCAGGATCGATTTACGTTGTCCTAAGTAATTATCAGCAATCCAGCCACCGATTAAGGGTGTAATGTAGACTAAGCCAGTATAAATACCGTAGAGATCAAGTGCGTCTTTCGTCGACCAACCGAGCCCACCGTTAATAGTGGTGTCGGTTAAAAATAAAACCAGAATTGCACGCATTGCGTAATAGGAAAAACGTTCCCATAATTCTGTGCTAAAAAGTAGGAATAGGCCTCTAGGATGGCCAAAGATATTGTGATTGCTTGGCATAAGTTTTACTAACTTCAGGTATTAAAAGATTTTATAGTAACTTATGTATACAGAGTGGAATAAAAAACTGCAATAGATGTTTTTTGTAGTTTTAAAAGTGTATCTATGTAAGGTGCTGATATTAATGGTTTTTTATTGAGTTTTGTTCTGAAAGGAGGCGATGAAAACTAATTTTCCAGATTTGAACTGGATGATTAATGCGCCTTCTTTAGTGCCTATCGAATGGTGTTTTACTTATGTATTAGTACGGTGTATGGGTTGGTCGAAAATGAAAATGCGATCTAATAGGTTTTTTATATGCCAATACCTTCTATATTCCTTATTTGTATGTAAATCTTATCGCTGTACAATATCTAATTGCATTTTTGAAGGCTATTTTCTTGGTAAATAGCTCTATTCGGAAGATTACTCTGTTGATAACGGTTCATATTATTACGCCTAATTAAACCGTTTTATGCTGTGGTAAGATGTCCCAAAATAAAATAAATGGCTAGTAAAAATGAAACGTTGGTATTTAGTCTACTGTAAGCGTGGTGATCAAAAACGCGCACAGCAGCACTTGGAAAATCAGGGGGTAGAGTGCTTTTATCCCCAAATCGAAGTTGAAAAGTCAGTTCGAGGAAAAGAAAAACGGGTCAAAGAACCGTTATTCCCTTCTTATATATTTGTCCGCTTCGACTATGAGCAAGGTCCTAGCTTCACAACCGTTCGTTCAACCCGTGGTGTTGTGGACTTTATTAAGTTTGGTGCAAGGCCACATGAGGTCCAAGGAGACTTGGTGTTTGAGCTCAAAGAGTTTGAGAAGTGCTGCAGTAACGAAGTGGAAGACTGTTGTGTTGAGTTTGAATCTGGGCAGGTAGTTAAGATTCAGAGTGGCCAGTTTGCTGGGGTTGAAGCTATTTTCGATCAGAAAGACGGTGAAGCTCGCTCTATTATGCTGGTAAAAATGATCAGCCAAGTGGTTCCAATCAGTATTGAGAACGAAGCACTACAAGCTCACGCATAAGTGCAGCAATACAAAAAACAGGCTTAAAACGAAAAAGGCGCATTATGCGCCTTTTTTAGTCTTTAGGGATTGTTCAAAACACGTTAAGCGTTGTAAGCATCGTTGTGAACGGTTTGAACTGCACGGCCTGATGGGTCGACACAGTTTTTGAATGACTCATCCCACTCAATCGCTTTCGCTGATGAACAAGCGACTGAAGGGCCGCCGGGTACACATTCTGCCGCTGAATCTAGAGGGAATAACTCTTCAAAGATTTCGCGGTAAGCGTAACCTTCTTTAGTTGTTGGCGTGTTGTAAGGGAAGCGAAACTTAGCAGCTTCCATTTGTTGATCCGTGACTTTCGCTTCAGCTGTTGCTTTCAACGTATCAATCCAATCGTAGCCTACACCATCAGAAAACTGTTCTTTTTGACGCCAAGCGATTGAGTCTGGAAGGTAGTCCTCGAAACACTCACGTAGGATGTGTTTTTCCATCTTACCGTTACCACACATCTTATCTTCAGGGTTCAGACGCATTGCGACATCGATGAACTCTTTATCCAAGAATGGTACTCGGCCTTCAACACCCCATGCCGCTAGCGATTTGTTTGCACGAGCACAATCGAACATGCTTAGAGCAAGCAGTTTACGAACGGTTTCTTCGTGGAATTCTTTCGCGTTTGGCGCTTTATGGAAGTACAGATAACCACCAAAGATCTCATCAGCACCTTCACCAGACAGTACCATTTTGATGCCCATTGCTTTTATCTTGCGAGCAAGCAAGTACATTGGCGTTGATGCACGAATCGTCGTTACATCATAAGTTTCGATGTGATAGATAACATCACGGATGGCATCTAAGCCTTCCTGAATGGTGTAAGTCATCTCATGGTGTACAGTCCCGATTTTGTCCGCAACTTCACGAGCAGCGATAAGATCTGGTGCGCCTTCTAGGCCAACTGCGAATGAGTGCAGCTGTGGCCACCAAGCTTCAGATTGCTCATCATCCTCGATACGCATGGCAGCAAAACGTTTAGCGACTGCTGAAGTGATTGATGAATCAAGACCACCAGATAGAAGTACACCGTAGGGAACATCAGTCATTAGTTGACGCTTAACAGCAGCTTCTAATGCCTCAGTCAGTTCTTCTTTGCTTGTGCTGTTACCTTGAACGGCAGCATATTCGTTCCAATCGCGAATGTAGTAGCGTTGAGGCTCTGCATCTTTTGAAGAGTAGAAGCTACCAGGGGGGAACTCACTGATCGTCTTACATACAGGTACTAGCGCTTTCATTTCAGAAGCGACGTAGTAGTTACCGTGCTCATCATAGCCTTGATAAAGCGGGATGATTCCGATGTGGTCACGACCCACTAGGTACTCGTCTTTGTCTTCGTCATACAATACGAACGCAAAAATACCGTTAAGTTCTTCTAATAGCTCTGCGCCCATTTCTTGGTATAGGGCAAGAATCACTTCACAGTCAGAATCCGTCTGAAACTGGTACTTGTCTTCATAGCGTGCGCGAAGTTCTTTGTGGTTATAGATTTCACCGTTTACTGCAAGAATGTGCTTTTTGTCTTGGCTGTATAGCGGCTGGGCACCACTGTTAAGGCCAACGATAGCTAAACGCTCGTGAGCGAGGATGGCTTTCTCACCAGCATAGATGCCAGACCAATCAGGGCCGCGGTGACGAAGCTTTTTAGACATTTCTAAAGCAATAGGGCGAAGTGCTGCGGCATCACTTTTAATGTCGAGAATGCCAAATACTGAACACATAGAACTTCCTTTTAAATAATTTCTAAATCAACTGTATTCAATTTGCCATTTTGGCTAAAAAAAGCAACCAGATGTGAGTAAAAAAATAATATAAAGGCTCGTACATTAGAAATAATCTAATAATAGTGTTGTTTTTGTGTTTCCTATCTAATTGCAGTTGGTTTTTTATACGAAAGCCTCTCAAAAGTGCACAAGTTCGCAATTTTGAGAGGTTTGGAGAGAGGTTTTAGACTAGATTTTATTGATGTTTGGGTTTAATTGTTCACATACATGCCGAGCAAAGCCACTACCCGCTTCACTGTAAATGTTGAATGCCGCATCGACGCCATTTTCTTTTAATGTTTCGAGTTGATCCGGATATTCGGCAATCGCTGCAATTTGACCTTTAAAATTACGCGACTTCAATTGTTCTATAGCGGTTTGATTACCTTGGTGATGAGGCATCGCTAATATCACCAGTTTTACATTGGCTGTATCTAAAATTCGTTCCCAAAAGTCTGGGTCAGTTGCGTCGCCAGAAATTACGTTTCTTCCGTGGCTTCTGTGGTTGTGCGCAGCATCTTCACGCACCTCCACACCTAAGCTGACTTTGCCGTAGCGTGAACGTAGCTCGTCGTAGGCACCGGTACCAATTCGTCCCATGCCAAGGATAAGCACTTGAGCACGACCAGGGTCGATAAGTTGGTCTCGTTGGTGAAGTTTCTCTGCGGCGTGCTCTTTTAGCCACTTTCTGGATTGTTGATAAAGTTTGTGACCAGCTCTATTTAGAGGAGCGGCGATTAAGAACGAAAGTGATACGGCAATAGCCACGGCCACTAAGATGTCACCAGACATCCAACCCATTTTAAAAGCGAGGCCACCGACTATGAGGCCAAACTCACTGTAGTTAAACAGTGATAGAGAAGCGAGGAGTGATGTTCGAACACGGAACTTAAAGCGGTTGAGTACTAAGAAATAAAGTAAACCTTTGACTGGTAGCAACAATAAGAATAGGACAGCGAGCATAAATCCTTGAATGGTTGGTTGCTCGGATAAGCCAATGTTCAAGAAGAAGCAAATAAGGAAAAGCTCTTTAAGGTTAAACAGTGATTTTGATAGCTCTGAGGCTTTAGGGTGGCCTGCTAGTAACATACCTAGGATAAGGGCACCTAGATCTGGTTTCATGCCAACAAGCTCGAACAGGCCGGCGCCTATCACTAACGCAAAGAAAATGCCGAACAGAACTAACATTTCACCGTGCCCAACCCAATCAAGTACTTTGTAGAAAAGGGGGCGTAAGAACGGAAGAGCGAATAATGCGATGGCATACCACTCTGGAATTTTTCCTGTAGATGCTGTCAAAAAGACCACGGCAAAAATATCCTGCATTACCAGAATACCTATCGCTAATGTTCCGTAGGTCGCATTCATTTCTCCTTTCTCTTGCAGGGACTTAACTGCGAATACGGTACTAGAGAAAGAGAGGGCAAAGCCAAGTAAAACGATTTGTTCCATCGACATGGCAGCTAGCGATGAAATACCTAAGAGCTTAAAACCAAATAGGGCGGCCGCAAAAAACAGAGTCGATAAAAGATTGTGGATTGTTGCCCCTGCCCAGATTTCCTTAGAGAGTAAGGTTTTGATGTCGAGCTTTAAGCCAATAGTAAACAGGAGTAGCGTGACACCGAGGTCCGCTAAGGTAATGATGGTGTCATTGGTTTGAAAGCCTAGAGCATAGAGCCCAAAACCTGCGACCAGAAAGCCAACTAACGGGGGAAGGTGACACTTTAAAGCAATAAATCCTGCGATAAACGCAGTGGATATTAATATAAGTTCCATAACTTGTTGTTTTAGTTCCCTAGCTTAAAAAAAACGGGCCGTGTTCATACAAACACGGCCCGCGGAAAATCAGAATGGTTTTCTTTAGTCTTCGAGTAGCTTTTGAAGTAACACGCCGTTGAGCATAGCGCGCTTAATCATGGCAAAAGCTCCCATCGTAGGATGTTTGTCGATCTGCGATGCTACAATAGGTAAGCCGCTATGGAAAGTCGTTAAAGACTGATTCTCTACATTGCGCTTAATTGCAGGGAAAACAACCTCTTGTGCCTTCGTAATGTCACCGGCAATGATCACTTTTTGAGGGTTAAATAAGTTAATCGTCATTGCGATAGCCTTACCTAATTGGTTCCCTACGCGAACTAAGCTCTGCTTGGCCAGTTCGTCACCGTTGATAGCATGGTCACAAACATCTTGAATAGTAATATGTTCAAGTTCTGTTAAAGAAGACTTATAGCCTTGCTTAATCAGTTTCTGTACTCGTTCAATAATCGCAGGGTTCGCAGCTACTGTTTCAAGACAACCGAAATTACCACACTGACACTGTTCACCTAGGGGATCAATTTGGATATGGCCAATTTCCCCAACGTTACGATTGTGGCCAAGGAAGACTTGGCCATTAACGATAATGCCAGCTCCAGTACCACGGTGAACGCTCACTAAGATCGAATCTTGGCTGTCTTTACTTGCACCGAAATAGTGTTCGGCAAGCGCCATCCCTCTAACGTCATTGCCAACAAAGCAAGCCACATGGAATGTGTCGCGAATAATGTCGCTCAATGCTAGGTTATCGATATCCGTGTTTGGCATATACTCAACGACGCCTGTCGTAGGGTTCACCAAGCCAGGAAGAGTGATACCAATGGCAATCAGTTGGTCGATCTTTGGTTGATGTTCTGCAATGAAAGTCTTCAAATTATTGAGCAAACCTTGGGTCAGGTCTGATTGATCTGAATAATCAAGGTCTTGCTGCTGAAAAGCCAATTCACGACCACCTAGATCATGAAGGCTCACTTGAATGTAGTCTCGCCCTAAGCGTACAGCAATGGAATGAAAAGGTTCTACTTCTGTAGTTAGAGAAATAGCGCGCCTACCGCCAGTAGACGCTTGTTGCGCTACCTCTTTAATTAGGCCGCGTTCTAAAAGTTGGCGGGTAATTTTTGTAACACTTGCCGGTGCGAGTTGGCTTACATCTGCCACTTGTATACGACTGATAGGCCCTTGTTGGTCTATTAGTCGATATACCGCTGCACTGTTTAGTTGTTTAACTAAGTCTACGTTACCTATTTGTCCGCCATTCATACTTAATTATGCTCGTATTGTCCGTTAACAACAGTCGCTTTAACGTTAAAGTCTCGGTCAAATACAGCGAGGTTTGCGACCATGCCTTTTTTGATTCGACCTAGCTTACTTTCTACACCAATAGCTGTAGCTGGGTATAGCGTAGCCATGCGGAGAGCTTCGTCTAAAGCGATACCAGCGTGCTCAACTGTATTCTGAACTGCTTCAATCATAGTCAGAGCTGAGCCGCCCAGTGTGCCGTTTTCATCAACACACTTACCATCACGGTAATATACTTTCTTACCGACAAAAATAAAGTATTCCATGTTAGCACCTGCAGGAGCTGTGGCATCCGTCACTAATACCAACTTTTCTCCCTTGATTTTATGCGCAATTCGGATGTTAGCGTAATCAACGTGGAAGCCGTCAGCAATAATACCGGCGTAAACCTCAGGGGTATCGTAAATCGCACCAACAACGCCTGGTTCACGACCAACCATCGGAGTCATTGCGTTGAATAGGTGAGTGGCGAAGGTAATACCTGATTCAAAACCTTGACGCGCTTCTGCGTAAGTTGCGTTGGTGTGACCTATAGAAACTACTACGCCAGCTTTGTGTAGACGCTCGATATGTTCAGGGTCGTTAAGCTCGGGAGCTAGTGTTACTTTTGCAACAAGGTCGCTGTTCTCACAGATAAGCTCAATCATATCGCTATCGGATTTACGAATGTGATCTACGTTGTGGATGCCTTTCTTAGCAACGTTTAGGTACGGACCTTCAAGGTGCAAGCCTAAAGATTGGTTTTGGTATTGGTTGTGGTACTCGCGAGCTGCCGTGATAACGGCGCGCATGTCTTCATCTGATGAAGTGATTAGCGTTGGAAGGAAGCTAGTACAACCGGATTGCAGGTTTGCTTTGTGCATGATCTGCATTGTGTCAGCAGTGATCTCATCGTTCAGCATTACACCGCCACAACCGTTCAGTTGTAGGTCAATGAAACCCGGGCTTAGGTTCGCACCATTTAGGTCGCGAATCTCAATGCCTTCTGGAATTTCAGAGATTGGACAGACTTTTTTGATTAGTTCGTTTTCGATTACAACAGCATGATCAGTGAGAACATCACTACCTGTGTAAATTTTACAGTTACTTAGCGCGTACATAGTCAGCTAATCCTTATTTCGTGAGATCTTTAAAATTTCTTCGTTACGTAAATGTGGACTTAGTTTGCAGGCATCATTTACATAACGATTTATTCCCTATGGTCAAACAGATTTAAAAATGAAGTTAACTCAAAGCTTTGAAATTTAAGGTTTAATTAAATGTTAGCCATACATTAATATTGAACGTTAACTGTTATTCACATGGCTAGATATACGAATAGCCCCCTCTTTTCCAACTATGAATTAGATTTAAATCTTATCTATAAATACCCATTTTTTGAATGATAAAATAAGTTTTATGATCTCGCTAGCAAAAACCTCTGGATTTGGTAAAAACTGGTGATTAGGATCACAAATGGTAAGGTTTTAATTTGCGGGGCAAAATTAATTGAATACACTGAAAAGGACTAAATTGAGCGACTAAAATAAGTTTCTCAAACGAATTCTAAAAATCCTATAGGGGGAAACAACTGGTGAATATTTTAGGATATGCACAGAAGTTAGGTAAGGCGTTAATGCTACCTATCGCAACGCTTCCGATTGCGGCGCTTCTATTACGTTTAGGTCAAGGCGATCTACTTGATATTCCATTTATGGCTCAAGCTGGTGGCGCTATCTTCGGTAACCTACCATTGCTATTTGGTCTAGGTATCGCAATTGGTCTTTCTAAAGACGGTAACGGTGCTGCAGGTCTTGCTGGCGCTGTGGCTTATTTTGTACTAACAGCGACAGCAACGACAATTAACGCAGACGTTAACATGTCATTCTTTGGCGGTATCTTCGCGGGTATCATCGCAGGTCACTCTTACAATGCTTTTCATGCGACACGTCTTCCTGAGTGGCTGGCATTCTTTGCGGGTAAACGTTTAGTTCCGATTATGGCTGGTCTATTTGCACTTGTTGCTGGTGCTGTATCTGGTGTGGTTTGGCCTGGAGTTCAATCCGGTTTAGATACGCTAGCTCATGCTGTCTCAACGTCTGGCGCTATCGGCCAATTCGTTTATGGTACGCTTAACCGTGCACTTATCCCTGTAGGTCTACACCACGTATTGAACTCATACTTCTGGTTTGGTATGGGTACATGTCAAGAAATCATCGTTGCTGGTCAAGGCGCATTCGCTAACATCACTCAACTTTGTGTTGACCCAGCGCTTGCTAAAACTCTAGTTGTTGGCCAAGAGCACACATTCACATTCGCTAACTCTGTAACTCCAGAAATCACTACTGTAGTTAAAGAAGTGACTGAAACTGTTAAATCTGGCGACCTACACCGTTTCTTCGGCGGCGATAAAGGCGCTGGCGTATTCATGAACGGTTTCTTCCCAGTAATGATGTTCGGTCTACCAGGTGCAGCACTTGCAATGTACCTAGCTGCTCCTGCTGAAAAGCGTAGCCAAGTTGGTGGTGCACTGTTCTCAGTTGCATTCTGTTCATTCCTAACAGGTATCACAGAGCCGCTAGAATTCATGTTCGTATTCCTTGCTCCTGCTCTATACGCAATGCACGCTGTATTTACAGGTCTGTCTCTAGTCGTTGCTAACATGTTTGGTACTCTGCACGGTTTCGGTTTCTCTGCTGGTCTTATCGACTTCGTATTGAACTGGGGTCTAGCAACTAAACCATTCGTACTACTACTAATCGGTCTTGGCTTCGGTGCTCTATACTTCTTCACTTTCTCTTTCGCAATCCGCGCTTTCAACTTGAAATCGCCAGGTCGTGAAGATGATGACGAAGCTGTTGCTGCTCCTGTTGGCGATGCACCAAAGGGCGACCTTGCACGTCAATACCTGAAAGCTCTAGGTGGTCACGACAACCTAACTTCAATCGACGCTTGTATCACTCGTCTACGTCTAACTCTTAAAGACCGCTCTGTTGCAGATGAAGTTGTTCTTAAGAAACTAGGTGCTAAAGGTGTGGTTAAACTAGGTGAAAACAACCTACAGGTTATCCTAGGCCCACTAGCTGAAATCGTAGCTGGCGAAATGAAAGCTATCGGTGCAGGCGAAGACCTATCTGATGTAAAACTTCCATAGTAAGGGAAGTACTTAATTAAGACGTAAAGTTACTCTTAAGTAAGTGTCAAATTGAAAGCCTCCCACATGGGAGGCTTTTTTGTGCCTGTGATTTAAGTTCGGTGAACAAGGTTCGTTCTATTCTTTACCGAATAGTAGAAATAATCACAATTAACGGACGGTTCTTATTGTGCAAAGGCAAAGAATTGTGGATGATTAGCAACAATGATCTTTCTACCTTTGACTGGCGCTACAAGCGAGCGTTTTCTTGGAGGCGGAAGATAACTTTCTCTGACAATACTAAATACATAGAGGTGCTATAGATGAGTGAAGCTGAGGCTCGTCCATCGAATTTCATTCGCCAAATTATTGATAAAGATTTAGCTGATGGTACACACAGTAGCGTGCATACTCGTTTCCCGCCGGAGCCAAATGGCTACCTGCACATTGGTCACGCTAAATCTATTTGCTTGAACTTTGGTATTGCTCAGGACTACCAGGGACAATGTAATCTTCGTTTCGATGATACAAACCCTGAAAAAGAAGACGTTGAATACGTTGAGTCAATTAAGAATGATGTAAGTTGGTTAGGCTTCGAATGGTCTGGTGATATTTGTTACTCATCAAACTACTTCGATACGCTTTACGCTTATGCTGTGGAATTAATTAATAAAGGCTTAGCGTATGTTGACGAGCTAAGTCCTGATCAAATCCGTGAGTACCGTGGCACGCTAAAAGAGCCAGGTAAAGCGAGCCCATACCGCGACCGCAGCCCTGAAGAGAACCTAGCGTTGTTTGAAAAAATGCGTGACGGTGGTTTCGAAGAAGGCAAAGCGTGTCTACGTGCTAAGATCGACATGAGCTCTTCATTCATGGTGATGCGCGATCCTGTTATCTACCGTGTTCGTTTTGCTAACCACCATCAGACAGGTGACAAGTGGTGCATTTATCCAATGTACGACTTCACTCACTGTATTTCTGATGCGTTGGAAGGTATTACTCACTCTATCTGCACTCTTGAATTCCAAGACAACCGTCGTTTGTACGACTGGGTGTTAGATAACATTACGATTGACAGCCAACCTCGCCAGTATGAGTTTAGCCGCTTGAATCTTGAATACACAGTGATGTCTAAGCGTAAGCTGAACCAACTTGTGGTTGAGAATCTAGTTCAAGGTTGGGATGACCCTCGTATGCCTACTATCTCTGGTTTACGTCGTCGCGGGTTTACTCCAAGCTCGATTCGTGAATTCTGTAAGCGTATTGGTGTAACGAAGCAAGAGAATATGATTGAGTTCGGTTCGCTTGAATCTTGTATTCGTGATGACCTGAATGAAAATGCACCTCGTGCGATGGCTGTTCTGGATCCTGTGAAGGTAGTGATCGAGAACTACGAAGCAGATACAGTAGAAACGCTAACCGTTGCAAACCACCCAAATAAGCCGGAAATGGGTACTCGTGAAGTACCATTTACACGTGAAGTTTGGATTGAGCGTGATGACTTCCGTGAAGAGGCAAACAAGAAGTACAAGCGTTTGGTTCTAGGTAAAGAAGTTCGTCTACGTGGCGCTTACGTGATCAAAGCAGAACGTATCGAAAAAGATGCAGAAGGTAACATTACGACCATCTTCTGTTCTTACGATAACGAAACTCTGGGTAAGAACCCTGCAGATGGCCGTAAAGTGAAAGGCGTTATCCACTGGGTATCAGCTAATAAAGCACTGCCTGCTGAGATTCGTTTATACGATCGTCTATTCACAGTGGCAAACCCAGCCGCTGCTGACGACTTTGCAGCAACGCTGAACCCTGAATCTCTGGTTACGCTAAACGGTTTTGTTGAGCCTAGCTTAGCTGAAGGCGTGGCAGAGCAAGCGTACCAGTTTGAACGTACCGGTTATTTCTGCGTAGATTCGAAAGACTCTAAAGCAGACGCGCTAGTATTCAACCGTACAGTTGGCTTGCGTGACACTTGGGGTAAAGCTGAAGCTTAATAGCTCTGTTTCTCAAAGCTTAGTTTCTCAAGATGCGATTAATAAAAAACCGGCTTAGAGCCGGTTTTTTTGTATCTGGATAAAATAACAAATTGTGGGTCAAGCTGATGTGAATCTTACTACCGCATGAGCCCAAATAAAAAACGCCGGCCTAGCCAGCGTTCTTTGTTACTTCTTCGCTTTATGTGCGTCTGGGTTGCCTTTGCAATCCCCAGTGATGCTTTTACCATACAGATACAAACTGTGGTTAGTTAGCTGTACGTTGTAGCGTTGAGCGATTTCTTTTTGTCTTTCTTCGATAAGATCATCAGAGAATTCGATAACTTCACCGCAGTCTAGACACACTAGGTGGTCATGGTGATGCTGTGTTGAAAGTTCAAATACAGACTTACCGCCTTCGAAGTGGTGGCGAGTTACAATGCCAGCGTCATCGAATTGGTTAAGCACTCGATAAACGGTCGCAAGCCCGATCTCTTCACCTAGGTCGATCAGCTTTTTATATAAATCTTCAGCACTAATATGTTGGCAGTCTGGTTGTTGTAATACTTCTAAAATTTTGAGCCTTGGGAGGGTCACTTTAAGACCAGCATCTTTTAGCGCTTGATTGTTGTCTGACATATACTTTCCTGTTGATGATCTGCAGCAATTAACAGTATTCAATATTAATACCATTATAGTTTAGTCAGGCATAACAATAAACCACGAACTTATAAGGGTTTCTATCCAGCATCACAATCTGTTTTGTAAATTGGAAGTATCTCACTTATAGTGGAGGTAAGACCAGTAACGGTCGCGGGATTTCTAATGTGAACATGGAATGTTGTCATGAACAAGCAACTTGCAAGAATATATAAACCAAGCATTGTAAGGTTCGCACTCAATGTTTGGCCTCCGTTTTGGGGCGCTGGTATTAAGATAGCCCATATTAGCTCTGATTTCAGGGTAGTAAAGACGGTGCTCAAGCTGCGTTGGTGGAATAAAAATGCCAATCGTACTCAATATGGAGGTAGTATCTTCTCCTTAACCGATCCGGTTTACTCGTTGATGTTAATGGGAATTTTAGGTGAGAGATACTATGTGTGGGATAAGGAAGCGAGCATTAACTTTATCAAGCCTGGCCAATCTGACTTGTATGCAGACTTTGAGATAAGCCAAGGACAACTTGATGAGATTTATCGGCAGACGCAGCTTGGAGAAAAGTGTTTCCCAGAATTCATTATCTATGTAAAAGATAAACAGGGGAATGTGGTATCAGAAATCCAGCGAACCTTGTATGTAAGGAAGAAGCCACAATTTAGAGAAGATGACGATAAAGCCTTAGAAGCGGAATGTTAGTCTTTGAGTATTAAACAGAAAAACCTCCATTTAGGAGGTTTTTCATTATCTATATAGTTGTAATTAATTGTAACAATTAACAACCGTTAGAGGATTAGTCTTCTAGCTCTGCAAGGCACATCTCTTCGTGGATTTGTTTAACCCAGTTAGATACACGCTCATCGGTTAGCTCTGGTTGACGATCTTCATCAATACATAGACCAACGAATTGGCTGTCGTCACCTTCAACTAAACCTTTTGATGCTTCAAATTCGTAGCCTTCAGTTGATGTGTGACCTAAGATCGTACCACCTTTCGCTTCTACGATGTCACGGACAGTACCCATAGCATCACAGAAGTACTCTGCGTAATCTTCTTGGTCGCCACAACCGAAGATAGCAACAAGTTTGGTTGAGAAGTCAATTGCTTCTAGTTCTGGGAAAAAATCATCCCAATCACATTGAGCTTCGCCGTAATACCACGTAGGAATACCAAGCAGCAGTAGATCGAAGTTATCGATATCCTCTTTGCTGCTTTTTGCAATGTCTTGAACGTGAACGAGTTGTTTGCTCAATTGCTTTTGAATCATCTTAGCAACAGCTTCAGTGTTACCTGTATCGCTACCAAAGAAGAGACCTACACTTGCCATAGAATCATTACCTTTCATTTTGTCTGTTGTCGGTGTAATAAAGTTCGGAAGGGAGTCATTAGATCCCTGTTCCTTCCCAGCTTAGTTGGATTATCCCTTTGGCGATAAAACCTGCACAACCAAGGAAAAGTACTAACCATACGATGCGACGACCAAATACAGGGACGTTTCCCTGCTTTAGAACATCTCTAATTGCCATACCGATCAAAAAGAAAATCGCGGCAAATAGGAGATCTAAACCAACAGATTCAATGATGTTCATGTAGTCGTAAAGCATGGGAACCTTATATACCAATTTTGCTTGGGCGCACTATATCACTGTTGTGAGATAAAGTTAATCTACACTGATTACACAGTTCTCATTTATCTGCATGAAAAAGAGTACTTAAGCGATGAACTTTCTGATTGCTCTGAGTACTTCGGCTGGCTTTTCTGCATGCAGCCAGTGCCCCGTGTTTGCGATGACATGAGCTTTCGCATTAGAAAATTGCTGCTGAACAGCAGTTTGATGTTCAGCCGTGAGGTAATCAGAATCCCCACCTTTTATCAGCAAGGTTTTGACCGACGTTTTATCAATAGGTTTCCAACCAATGATCTGCGAGTAATTAGCGAGCAGTGACGCAACATTGAAACGCCATTCCATAACCCCTTGCTCTGATTTAAACAAAGATTTGGTCAAGAACTGACGAACGCCATCAATCTCGATATGTTTTGCGAGAACCTTTAGCGCCTCTGAGCGAGAGGTCGGTTGTTCTTCGATCACAGCTTGCAGGCCAGCGAAGACGTTGTCATGGCGGTTTTTTGTGTAGGCGACAGGTGCCATGTCTAAGACAACTAACTTGCGCAGTGTAAGGTGCTCTGTCAGTGCCATCGCTACTTTGCCTCCCATTGAGTGCCCAATGACAGTGACATCTTGTAGCTCAAGATCATTCAACAATTGAGCGACATCCTGTGCCATCGCTTGATAGTTGTGAGTGTCACTATGGAAAGATTGACCGTGGTTGCGTAGATCGACACTAAGCACCTGATGATCGGCTTTTAGATCCCTAGCGAGTAAGCCAAGGTTGTCCAGATTACCGAATAATCCATGGATCAAAACAATGGTGTGACCCTCACCTTCAATTTTATAGTTGAGCTGTACTGACATTTTTATCTTATTCATGGTGGGTTTGACGTAGAGTATCCGCGCGGATCTCGCTATAATCCCCCAGAGTTTAAACATTGAGATTGTGAAAAGCGAATGAAAACAATTGAGGTTGATGAAGACCTATACCGTTTTATTGCGGGTCAGACAGAACGTATTGGCGAAAGCGCTTCAGATATTCTGCGCCGCTTGTTACAGGTTGATAGCCAAGGTATGGCTCCGATCGAAGAGATCGTTGAGCCAAAAGGTATCGTTGTTAGCAAAGAAGTCGGCTTTACTCCAGAGAAGGTCGATGGCGTTAAAGAAATGCGCTCACTACTAATATCAGATGAGTTTGCGTCACTAAAGAAAGCCATTGATCGTTTCATGCTGGTGTTATCGACACTGCATAAAATCGACCCTGAAAGCTTTTCAGAAGCAACTCAAGTAAAAGGCCGCAAGCGTGTTTACTTTGCAGATAACGAAGCGACTTTGCTAGAAAATGGCAATACAACTAAGCCTAAGGCCATCCCACAAAGTCCTTTTTGGGTTATTACTAATAACAACACTAGCCGTAAAAGACAGATGGTTGAGCAGCTTATGAGCCGTATGAGTTTTCAAGCAGAATTGATAGAAAAAGTAACAGGTTCAATTTAACGAAACCTGATTTAAACCTCATAATATCCATGGATAAGTAGATATTATGAGGTTTTTTTGTTTTTAAATTTTATATATAAGGATGTCTAAAATGGCTATGCACCCTCGTGCTGGGCAAAAAGCTCAGCAGGAAGATCTTCATAATATTCCGGCTTTAGTGGCTAACTATTTCTTACAGCAACCGGATGCTAACAACCCAGATCATAAAGTATCGTTTGGTACTTCTGGCCACCGTGGTACCGCAGACAAATCAACATTTAACGAAAATCACATTCTAGCGATTGCACAGGCAGTTGCTGAGGTTCGTGCCGAGCAGGGGACAACAGGCCCACTTTTCTTAGGTAAAGATACTCATGCTCTATCTGAGCCTGCGTTTTCTACTGTTATCGAAGTGCTTGTAGCGAACGGTGTTGAAGTTATTATTCAAGAAAAAAATGGCTTTACTCCAACACCAGGTGTCTCGCACGCGATCCTTACGCACAACCTAGCGAATGATAAAAAAGCTGACGGCATTGTTATCACACCTTCACATAATCCTCCTCAAGACGGCGGTATCAAATACAACCCGACACACGGTGGTCCTGCTGGAGCTGAATTAACTCAAGCGATTGAAGATCGCGCGAACGTTATTATCGCTGAGCAAATGCAGGGTGTTAAGCGCACTCCTATCGCACAGGCTAAACAGTCCGAGTTAGTGAAGGAAGTAGATCTCGTTGCCCCATACGTTGCTGATTTGGTTAACGTGGTTGATATGGAAGCGATTCAGAAAGCAAACATCAAAATTGGTGTTGATCCACTAGGTGGCAGCGGTATCGATTACTGGCGTCAAATAGGTAAAGCGTACAACTTAGATCTTACTTTGGTAAGTGAAGCCGTTGATCCTTCGTTCCAGTTTATGTCTTTAGATAAAGATGGCGTGGTTCGTATGGATTGTTCTTCTCCGTACGCGATGGCAGGTTTACTGGCGCTTAAAGATGACTATCAACTAGCGTTTGGTAATGACCCTGATTACGATCGCCACGGTATTGTTACGCCAAAAGGCTTAATGAATCCAAACCACTTCCTAGCAGTATGTATTGACTACTTATACCGTAACCGTGAAGGTTGGGGCAAAGATGTTGCTGTTGGTAAGACACTGGTATCAAGCGCTCTGATTGACCGCGTTGTTGCTAATTTAGGTCGCGAGCTTTGCGAAGTGCCAGTTGGTTTCAAATGGTTCGTTGATGGCCTTTATAACGGTCAGTTTGGTTTCGGTGGTGAAGAGAGTGCAGGTGCATCTTTCTTACGTAAAGACGGTACGCCTTGGTCAACAGATAAAGATGGACTGATTCTTTGTCTACTTGCGGCTGAGATCACAGCAGTTACTGGTAAGAACCCACAAGAATACTACGAAGAACTTGCTGCTAAACACGGTGAATCTAAGTACAACCGTATTCAAGCAGTAGCCAATGGCGCACAAAAAGACGTGCTTAAGAAGCTATCTCCAGAGATGGTTTCAGCTGAGACGCTTGCTGGTGATGCAATTACTGCGCGCCTAACGCATGCTCCAGGTAATGGCGCTGCGATTGGCGGCCTAAAAGTGACGACAGAGAACGGTTGGTTTGCTGCTCGTCCATCAGGCACGGAAGACATCTACAAGATCTACTGTGAAAGCTTTAAAGGTGAAGATCACCTAAAAGCAATCGAAGCAGAAGCTCAAGAGATAGTTAACCAAGTATTTGCTGCCGCTGGTCTATAATCAAATCTCGATTACTAGAGTCACCAAATAAATAGTAGAAGGGTTGATGTGAAAGCATCAGCCCTTTTTATTTGTCTGTGAGTAAGTGGCTAAGACTAAGTCAACTCAATGGATTAGCCGTGTGGCCAACTTGGTGGCATCACAAACCAGAACTGCCCAGACTTGGTTTGTCCGTGAACGAAGCGATCACCAAACTCAGTAAGAGGTTCACAGGTGAAGTCATCAGTGCCAGCTGCCCATTGCTCTTTGGTGAGAGGGTAGAGTACTTCAGAGATTAAATGGGCTTGGTTTTGATAGCACCAAAAACCGTTTACTTGGCTTGAATTAATGTCGTAACCCAAACATTCAGTAGGTACTTTTTGATCTAAGAAGGGGTTGGTATATAGACGACCCTGCATGAGGAGATGTTTTGAGTCGACATCGATCTCTGGATATTGCTTAACAAAGGCCGTTGAAGACGACATACCCAATTGGTGGCTCAACATCCTATCGAGCTTCTTATCTAATTGGTCATGAGCGTTAGGACCAAACCATGTTTGTTCATGAAGTAGGTAAAACTTAATCGCCACTTCCCAATGTTGCAGTTTTTGGCTGCTCTCTTCTTCGAGAATAAAGTCGATAGCACCTAGTGTTCTACCTTCAACATTAATCTGAATCTCATCGTACTTGATCGAATAATTATCCGAAGCACCGATAACTTGTTCACATAGGTGCTGGTAGAGGAAACCTAACCTAGGGTTACCATTATATGTATGTGATGAATCGATAGTATGAGGGCCTGAGAAGCCCTTGAGATCAGAAACGGGTGGTTTGATTTCCAGTAACGGTGGCGAGTCGATAACCCATTGGTAAAAACGTTGCAGTGCTGTCATCTTTTCCTCATAAACATAGCTCTTTATAAACATAACCCTGGGGCTTTCGACATTCTACCCGTAAATTGATATAACGGCGTTATTATAAAGGTAAGCTGGAAATAAAAATGAATAACTTACAATTAGAAAAGCTACTGAACGAAAAACTTCAGCCACAGCAGATTAAAGATTACTGTCCTAATGGTCTTCAAGTAGAAGGTGCTTCTGAAGTGAAGCGAATTGTAACTGGTGTAACAGCTTCTCAAGCACTGATTGATAAAGCGGTAGAATTGAGTGCCGATGCTTTGTTAGTTCATCATGGTTACTTTTGGAAAGGTGAGTCAGAAGCCATTCGCGGTATGAAAGGCAAGCGCATTCGCACTCTGATTAAAAATGACATTAACCTTTTTGGTTATCATTTACCTCTCGATATTCATCCTGAGCTTGGCAACAACGCCAAGCTAGCTGAGCTACTCGATATTGAGATAGAAGGAGGCTTAGAAGGGCACCCACAATCGGTTGCTATGTTTGGTAAGTTGAAAGCGCCAATGACAGGTGCAGAGCTTGCAGATAAAGTCAACCAAGCTCTGAGTCGTAAACCACTGCATATCGCTCCTGAAAACCAAGACAAACTGATTACCACTGTGGGTTGGTGCACTGGTGGCGGTCAAGATTACATTGAACTTGCCGCGTCTCAAGGTATTGATGCTTTTATCTCTGGTGAAATTTCAGAGCGCACAACGTACTCAGCTCGTGAGCAAGATATTCATTACTTCGCTGCAGGTCATCACGCAACAGAGCGCTATGGTGTAAAGGCATTAGGTGAGTGGCTAGCAAACGAACATGGTATAGATGTTGAATTTATCGATATTGATAACCCAGTATAGCCACATTTAGAGGTTGTAACTCTCTGGATATTTGTACCTTCATTGAAGTGATACGAAATACTGGTATACAAAAAAGGGTTGATGTTAATACATCAACCCTTTTTGATTTCAATTGATTAGAAAAGTCGAAACCTTACTATTCGCGTTCGTGTATCGCTTGGAAATCACGCTGCTCTTGACCAGTATACAACTGACGAGGGCGACCGATACGATTCGTCGGATCGCTGTGCATTTCGTTCCAGTGTGCAATCCAGCCGACAGTACGAGACATCGCAAAGATTACCGTAAACATAGATACTGGAATGCCAATTGCTTTCAGAATGATACCTGAGTAGAAATCTACGTTCGGGTATAGCTTCTTAGAAACAAAGTACTCATCAGAAAGAGCGATACGTTCAAGTTCCATGGCTACGTCAAGTAGTGGATCTTGAATATTTAGCTCTTTAAGTACTTCGTGACATGCTTCGCGCATTACTGTTGCACGTGGATCGTAGTTTTTGTAAACACGGTGACCAAAGCCCATCAAACGGAATGGGTCATCTTTATCTTTTGCTTTCGCAACGTATTCTTCAATTTGATCTACGCTACCGATCTCTTCAAGCATACGCAGACAAGCTTCGTTTGCACCACCGTGAGCTGGGCCCCAAAGTGATGCGATACCAGCTGCGATACACGCAAACGGATTAGCACCCGATGAACCAGCCAGACGTACAGTGGACGTTGAAGCATTCTGTTCGTGATCTGCGTGTAGGGTCAAGATCTTATCCATAGCACGAGCAACGATAGGATTCACTTCATACTCTTCACATGGATTTGCAAACATCATGTGTAAAAAGTTTTCCGCGTAACCTAGGTCGTTACGTGGGTAGATAAACGGTTGACCGATTGAATATTTATAACACATTGCGGCCAGTGTTGGCATTTTTGAAATCAAGCGGTAAGCCGCAATTTCACGGTGTGTGTCGTTGTGAATATCAAGTGAGTCGTGGTAGAACGCTGCTAGAGCGCCTACAACACCACACATTACAGCCATAGGGTGAGCGTCACGGCGGAAACCGTGGAAGAAACTAGCAATTTGCTCATGCACCATAGTGTGACGTGTTACGGTAGTCTTGAACTTTTCGTACTGAGTTCGAGATGGGGCTTCACCGTAAAGAAGTATATAACACACTTCTAAGTAATCAGCGTTATTGGCAAGTTGGTCTATTGGATAACCACGATGTAAAAGAATACCTTTTCCACCGTCAATAAAAGTGATTTGAGACTCACAGGATGCAGTGGCAAGAAAACCAGGGTCAAAAGTGAAAAAACCGTTAGAACCTAGTGTTCGAACATCGATCACAGGCGTACCGAGTACACCCTCTGTAATCGGCAGCTCGATTGGCGCTTGACCTTCAATGTGAAGGGTCGCTTTCTTATCCGCCATAACAATCTCCTTTGTTTATTATTTAATCCATCCAGGATGTTTATGTGCCGTTTTTTTACTGGTCTTACGTGAGAAAGTCAATTTTTCTGCAGCTTTGTGTGCACTTGTTAGTGTTTTTTAGATTAAATTCGTTAAAAGTCTGGTCTGTGTAGCATTATTTGTTACGTCAATTGTATTAGAATGTTGCCAGCCGTATAGTGGCGCTGAAAAGTTTGGTTAAAACCTTATAAACGAAAGGCTAAGAAGAAATGTGAGGTGGCTTTCTTAGTCTAGCGATTAACAAATATTTTACAATTATCTAAGGCTCAACTTCAGTTATTTGTTAAGTTAATGTTAAATTTTGAAGGTTTGCGATCAAATTTTGTCCATAACAATATCATAAGGTTATTTAATGACCATAATGCTCAATGGAGCTGAGTGAGCAAGCCCGTGAAAGAAAGAAAGACAAGACCTGTTAATTTAGATTTACAGACCATCCACTTTCCGATCACAGCAATAGCTTCCATCCTACACCGTGTGTCTGGGGTGATAACTTTTGTCGCGATTGGAATTTTGCTTTGGTTACTATCCATTTCCCTCTCATCCCCAGTAGGCTTTATGGAAGCTAGCGACATTGTCGATGGTTTCTTCGTGAAGTTTATTCTGTGGGGCATTTTAACCGCTTTGGCTTACCACATTGCTGGTGGTATTCGTCACCTTCTTATGGACTTAGGTCACTTTGAAGAGCTGGAGTCTGGCGCTAAGAGCGCTAAGGTTGCATTCGCAGCAACAGCGGTATTGTCTCTATTAGCGGGGATCTTAGTATGGTAAACAACGTTTCCACTTTTGGTCGTAATGGTGTTCACGATTATCTACTTATTCGTGCAACTGCCATCATTATGACTCTTTACACTATCTACCTAGTGAGCTTCTGTGCTTTCTCTGGTGATATCTCTTACGTATCTTGGACTCAATTCTTTGGTGGAACCTTCACTAAAGTATTCACCATGTTAGCGCTTACTTCTGTTTTGGTTCACGCGTGGATCGGATTATGGCAAGTACTAACTGACTACATCAAATGCGCAAAACTGCGTGTTGGTCTTCAAGTCGGTGTTGTTGCAGTTCTTCTTGGATATTTCTTCTCTGGTCTGTTTATTTTGTGGGGTGCGTAAGTGACTATTCCTGTTCGTGAGTTTGATGCCGTAGTTATCGGCGCTGGTGGTGCAGGTATGCGTGCCGCACTGCAAATTTCTGAGCAAGGCCTATCTTGTGCATTGCTTTCTAAAGTTTTCCCTACTCGTTCTCATACGGTTTCAGCACAAGGCGGCATCACTGTTGCTCTTGGTAACGCGCACGAAGACCATTGGGAACAACATATGTACGACACCGTTAAAGGTTCTGATTACATCGGTGACCAAGACGCTATCGAATACATGTGTAAAAACGGTCCTGAGTCGGTAATCGAACTTGAAAAAATGGGCCTACCTTTCTCTCGTTTCGAGAACGGTACTATTTACCAGCGTCCTTTCGGTGGACAATCTAAAAACTTTGGTGGTGAGCAAGCGGCTCGTACCGCAGCTGCAGCCGACCGTACTGGTCACGCACTGCTTCACACACTTTACCAACAAAACATTAAGCACAAAACGACGGTTTTCTCTGAGTGGTATGCACTGGATCTTGTTAAGAACGAAGATGGTGCAATCTTAGGTACAACCGCGCTTTGTATGGAAACGGGCGAAGTTTGCTACTTCAAAGCGAAGGCAACAATCCTTGCGACTGGTGGTGCTGGTCGTATCTACGCATCAACAACCAATGCACACATTAACACTGGTGACGGTGTTGGTATGGCGATTCGTGCTGGCGTTCCTATGCAAGACATCGAAATGTGGCAGTTCCACCCAACGGGTATCGCTGGCGCAGGTGTATTGGTAACAGAAGGGTGCCGTGGTGAGGGGGGGTACCTTCTCAATAAAGATGGCGAACGCTTCATGGAACGTTATGCACCAAACGCTAAAGACTTAGCGGGTCGTGATGTTGTTGCTCGTTCAATGATGGTTGAAATTCGTGAAGGTCGCGGCTGCGATGGCCCTTGGGGTCCGCACATCAAGCTTAAGCTTGATCACCTAGGTAAAGAGACACTTGAATCTCGTCTTCCTGGCGTATGTGAACTTTCTCGTACCTTTGCTCACGTTGATCCAGTGAAAGAGCCAATCCCAGTAATCCCGACATGCCACTACATGATGGGTGGTGTTCCAACACAAGTTTCTGGTCAAGCTATTAAGCAAACGGAAGACGGAAGCGATGTTGAAATCCAGGGCCTATTTGCTTGTGGTGAAATCGCATCAGTATCAGTACATGGCGCCAACCGTCTAGGTGGTAACTCACTGCTTGATTTAGTGGTATTTGGTCGTGCGACAGGTCTACACCTAGGTGAGACACTGAAGAAGCAAGACGAAGCTAAGCCTGCAACTGAAGCTGACATTGAGCGTTCACTAGAGCGTTACAACCGTTGGGAAAACAGCACAGACGGCGAAGATCCAGCGCAAATCCGTAAAGATCTTCAGCAATGTATGCAGAACAACTTCTCAGTATTCCGTGAAGGCAAAGCAATGGCTGAAGGCCTAGAAGAGCTTAAAGCAATTCGCGAGCGTCTGAATAATGCACACCTATCTGATAAGTCTACAGAGTTCAACACTCAACGTATCGAGTGTCTAGAGCTTGAAAACTTGATGGAAACGGCATTCGCAACGGCTGTTGCTGCAAACTTCCGTACAGAGAGCCGTGGTGCACACGCTCGATTCGATTTCCCTGACCGTGATGATGAGCAATGGCTATGCCACTCTCTTTACAATCCAGAGTCAGAGAGCATGACTAAGCGTGGTGTAAATATGGAACCTATCCATCGTGAAGCGTTCCCACCTAAAGCACGTACGTACTAAGGAGATATGACCATGAAACTGAATTTCTCTTTATACCGTTACAATCCAGATGTCGATCAGAAGCCTTATATGAAGGAATATACCTTAGAGGTGGATGAAGGTTCAGACATGATGCTTTTGGATGCGCTTATTCTGTTAAAAGAGCAAGATCCAACCATCTCATTCCGTCGCTCATGCCGTGAAGGTGTATGTGGTTCGGATGGTTTGAACATGAATGGTAAGAACGGTCTAGCGTGTATTACGCCGTTGTCTGCGCTTTCTGGCCAAGACAAGATTGTTATTCGTCCATTGCCTGGCTTGCCTGTTGTTCGTGACCTGATTGTTGACATGACTCAGTTCTACGATAACTACGAGAAAGTGAAACCATTCCTAGTGTCTGATGGCAATGTACCACCGGCACGCGAAAACTTACAAAGTCCTGAGGAACGTGCGCACTTAGATGGATTGTACGAATGTATCATGTGTGCATGTTGTACAACATCTTGCCCATCATTCTGGTGGAACCCTGATAAATTCATCGGGCCAGCAGGCCTGCTGGCGGCGTACCGCTGGCTAATTGATAGCCGAGATACTGCGACAGACGAACGTTTGTCCGATCTTGATGATGCATTTAGCGTTTTTCGTTGCCATGGCATAATGAATTGTGTAAGTGTTTGTCCTAAGGGATTAAATCCGACGAAAGCGATTGGTCACATCAAGACCATGTTAGTGAATCGCTCGGTTTAAGTGATATAAAAAATTGCCGCCCTAGAAGCTTTGGGGCGGCCTTTTAATAGCTCGGCATAGACCGCAGCAAACGTGAAAACTACTGGTTAAGGGAAAATATGCACAACGGCGTGATGAAGGCATGGCTCGAGTCTTCACACTTGGCTGGCGCCAATGCAACGTACGTAGAAGAACTCTACGAACTGTATCTAAGTGACCCCGACTCGGTAAGTGACGAATGGAGAAGTGTTTTCGAAGAATTGCCTGTGCAAGCTTCAGAAACGGTGGAACAACCACACTCTCGCATTCGTGAATACTTCCGTCGACTCGCTCAAGAAACAAAGCATTACAATGTCCAAGTTAGTGATCCAGATGTCGATGCGAAACAAGTAAAGGTTCTGCAACTTATCAATGCTTATCGATTCCGAGGGCATCAAGCTGCAAATTTAGACCCCCTAGGTTTATGGAAAAGAGATACAGTCGCTGAACTGGATCCCTCTTTCCACACTCTTACCCAAGATGACCTCAATGAGACGTTTAACGTCGGATCTTACGCCATTGGCCAAGAGACGATGGTACTTAAAGATCTCTACAAATCTCTAAAGCAAACTTATTGTGGTTCGATTGGTGCTGAATACATGCACATGACGAATACAGAGCAAAAACGTTGGATTCAACAACGTTTAGAGTCTGTTTCTGGTCAACCCTCCTTCGATAAAGAAGAAAAGCAAGCTTTCCTAGAAGAGCTAACCGCTGCTGAAGGTCTTGAGCGCTATCTTGGTGCTAAGTTCCCAGGTGCAAAACGCTTCTCATTGGAAGGTGGTGATGCGTTGATCCCAATGACGAAGGAACTTATTCGTCATGCTGGTGGACAAGGCATGCGTGAAGTCGTTGTTGGTATGGCTCACCGTGGTCGTCTAAATATGTTGGTCAACGTGCTAGGTAAAAAGCCACAAGACCTATTTGACGAATTTGCGGGTAAGCACGACGACACATGGGGAACCGGTGATGTGAAATACCACCAAGGTTTCTCTGCGGACTTCGCAACACCAGGCGGCAACGTTCACTTAGCATTAGCATTTAACCCATCTCACTTAGAAATCGTAAACCCGGTAGTTATCGGTTCAGTACGTGCTCGCCAAGATCGCCTAGACGATAAAGATGGCAGCCGTGTACTTCCAATTACTATCCACGGTGATTCTGCTATTGCTGGCCAAGGTGTGGTACAAGAGACGTTTAACATGTCTCAAGCTCGTGGTTTCTGTGTAGGCGGTACGGTTCGTATCGTTGTAAATAACCAAGTTGGTTTTACAACATCTAATCCTCGCGATACTCGTTCGACTATGTACTGCACTGATATTGCAAAGATGGTTCAGGCGCCTATTTTCCACGTTAATTCGGATGATCCAGAAGCGGTGGCATTTGTGTCTCGCCTTGCATTAGACTACCGAAATACGTTCAAACGTGATGTTGTTATTGATTTGGTTTGTTACCGTCGCCACGGTCACAACGAAGCCGATGAGCCGAATGCAACACAGCCCTTGATGTATCAAAAAATCAAGAAGCACCCAACACCACGCAAGCTTTATGCAGACGTGTTGATGGAGCGTGGTGAGTTTGGTATCGATACTTCTACGCAACTCGTTAACGAATATCGTGATGCTCTTGATCACGGTGAAGTCGTGGTTAAAGAGTGGCGTCCGATGGCTCTTCATTCAGTAGATTGGTCCCCTTATCTAGGGCACGACTGGAATATTGAGTGGGATAACAAAGTTGATCTCGAGCGTCTGAAAGAGCTTGGTAACAAACTTTGCCAATACCCAGACAGCCATAAGCTGCAAAGCCGAGTAAATAAACTGTACAACGATCGAATTGCTATGGTGAATGGTGAGAAGCAAGTCGATTGGGGTATGGCTGAAACTTTAGCTTACGCAACACTGGTCGACGACGGGAAGCGTATTCGTATTTCTGGCCAAGATTCTGGTCGTGGTACTTTCTTCCACCGTCACTCAGTACTGCACAACCAATCTGATGCTAGCACTTATGTTCCTCTTGAGAACATTCATGATAAACAAGGGCCATTCCAAGTGTTTGACTCCGTGTTATCTGAAGAAGCTGTACTGGCGTTTGAGTATGGTTACGCGACAGCAGAGCCCGGTGGTCTAACGCTTTGGGAAGCACAATTCGGTGACTTCGCAAACGGTGCACAAGTGGTTATCGACCAATTTATCTCGTCAGGTGAGCAAAAGTGGGCACGTTTATGTGGTCTAACAATGCTACTTCCTCACGGTTATGAAGGCCAAGGCCCTGAGCACTCTTCTGCTCGTCTTGAGCGTTACCTTCAATTATGTGCTGAACAAAACATGCAGGTTGTTGTACCTTCAACACCGGCTCAGGTTTACCACATGATCCGTCGTCAGGTTGTTCGTCCAATGCGTCGTCCTCTGATTGTAATGTCACCAAAATCATTGCTTCGTCATCCTCTGTGTACTTCTTCTATGGAAGACCTAGCAGAAGGCACGTTCCAACCAGCTATCGCAGAAATCGATGATCTGGTTCCTGAGAACGTAAAACGCGTCGTGTTCTGTTCAGGTAAGGTTTACTTTGACCTGCTTGACCAAAGACGTAAGAACGAGCAAGACGATGTCGCTATTGTACGTATTGAGCAACTTTACCCGTTCCCTTATGAGGATGTGAGAGCTGCTATCGCACAGTACACAAATGTAGTCGATTACGTTTGGTGTCAAGAAGAGCCACAAAACCAAGGTGCTTGGTACAGTAGCCAACATAATTTCCGAGCTGCTATCCCAGTAGGTGCTGATATTCAATACGCAGGTCGTCCTGCATCAGCATCACCAGCTGTTGGCTATATGTCGGTACACTTGAAACAACAAAAAGCGTTAGTTGACGACGCTTTGACCCTACTTAAGAACTAGAAGTAAAAGGAAAATACGCACATGACAATTGAAATTCTGGTTCCAGATTTACCTGAATCTGTGGCTGATGCAACAGTTGCTACTTGGCACAAAAAACCGGGCGAAGCGGTTGCACGTGATGAAGTCATTGTAGATATCGAAACAGATAAAGTAGTTCTAGAAGTACCAGCTCCTGAAGCGGGTGTTCTGGAAGCTATCATCGAAGAAGAGGGTGCTACGGTACTTTCGAAGCAGCTTCTGGCTAAAATCAAGCCGGGTGCTGTCGCTGGTGAACCAACGAAAGACACCACTGAAGATACAGAAGCATCTCCTGATAAGCGCCATAAAGCTGCGCTAACAGAAGAGAACAACGACGCACTAAGCCCAGCTGTTCGTCGCCTGCTTGCTGAGCACAACCTACAACCAGCTGACGTTAAAGGCACTGGTGTGGGTGGTCGTATTACTCGTGAAGACATCGACGCACACCTAGCAGCAGCGAAAGCGGCTCCTGCAGCAGCATCTGCACCAGCAGTTGAAGCGCCAGCAGCGGCTCGCAGCCAAAAACGCGTGCCAATGACTCGCCTACGTAAGACAGTTGCAAACCGTCTTCTAGAAGCGAAAAACAGCACAGCAATGCTGACGACTTTCAACGAAGTGAACATGAAGCCAATCATGGACCTTCGTAAGCAGTACAAAGACCAATTCGAGAAGCGTCACGATACGCGTCTTGGTTTCATGTCTTTCTACGTGAAAGCAGTAACAGAAGCACTGAAGCGTTTCCCAGAAGTGAACGCTTCTATCGATGGTACCGATATCGTTTACCACAACTACTTCGACATCAGCATGGCGGTATCTACGCCACGTGGTCTAGTGACTCCAGTACTGAAAGACTGTGACACACTAGGTTTCGCTGATATCGAAAAAGGCATCAAAGAGCTAGCGATCAAAGGCCGTGACGGCAAGCTAACTGTTGATGAACTGATGGGCGGTAACTTCACTATCACAAACGGTGGTGTCTTTGGTTCTCTAATGTCTACGCCAATCATCAACCCGCCTCAAGCGGCAATTTTGGGTATGCACAAAATCCAAGACCGTCCAATGGCTGTTGATGGCAAGGTAGAGATTCTACCAATGATGTACCTAGCGCTTTCTTACGACCACCGTCTAATTGATGGTCGTGAATCAGTTGGCTTCCTAGTGACCATCAAAGAGCTTCTAGAAGATCCTGCACGTCTGCTATTAGACGTTTAGTATCGCTAAAACGTCTAGTTAACCCCGTTAGCTAGACGTAAAAAGTTTCAAAGGCTAGGCTGCTCAACGTCTGGCCTTCAATTGAACTGTAAAGCCATTAGAAAATGGACAGCAGTTGATTTGAGAAGACCCTACAGACGTAACACAGGAAACTGTGTCGTTATGGAAATAATAATCCCTTAAGGGAAAATAAACGGAATATCAAAATGAATTTGCATGAATACCAAGCCAAACAGCTGTTTGCAGAATTCGGTTTGCCTGTACCAGAAGGTTTCGCATGTGATACTGCACAAGAAGCTTTCGAAGCTGCAGGTCGTATCAGTACAGCCAAGAAAGTCGTTAAGTGTCAAGTACACGCTGGTGGCCGCGGTAAAGCAGGCGGCGTAGAGCTACATGACACGAAAGAAGGCGTTAAAGAGTTTGCACAAAAGTGGCTAGGTAAAAACCTAGTGACTTACCAAACAGACGCTAATGGTCAGCCTGTAACAAAGATCCTAGTTGAAGAAGCATCAAACATTGCTAACGAACTTTACCTAGGTGCTGTTGTTGACCGTGCAACGCGCAAAATTGTATTCATGGCGTCAACTGAAGGCGGTGTGGACATTGAGAAAATCGCTGAAGAAACTCCAGAGTTGATTCACCAATCAGCGATCGATCCTCTAGTGGGCCCTCAAGCTTACCAAGGCCGTGAACTGGCGTTCAAACTTGGTCTAGTTGGCGATCAAATCAAACAGTTCGTTAAGATCTTCATGGGTCTTGGCCAAATGTTCTCTCAGTACGACCTAGCCCTACTAGAAATCAACCCGCTTGTAATTACTGGCGAAGGCAACCTGCTTTGTCTTGACGGCAAGATCAACATTGACTCAAACGCAATGTACCGTCAGCCAAAACTGCGTGAAATGCACGATCCATCTCAAGAAGATGAGCGCGAAGCACACGCAGCACAGTGGGAACTGAACTACGTAGCACTAGATGGCAACGTTGGCTGTATGGTTAACGGTGCAGGCCTTGCGATGGGTACGATGGATATCGTAAACCTACACGGCGGCAAGCCAGCAAATTTCCTTGATGTAGGCGGCGGCGCGACAAAAGAACGTGTAGCTGAAGCATTCAAGATCATCCTTTCTGATGACAATGTTAAAGCAGTACTAGTAAACATCTTCGGTGGCATCGTTCGTTGTGACATGATCGCTGAAGGTATTATCGGTGCAGTTAAAGAAGTAGGCGTAACAGTTCCTGTCGTTGTTCGTCTAGAAGGTACAAACGCAGACCTAGGTCGCGAAGTACTTGCTAATTCTGATGTTGATATCATTGCAGCTGAATCTCTAACAGATGCTGCTCAGAAAGTTGTTGCTGCTGCGGAGGCTAAATAATGTCTGTATTAATTAACAAAGACACTAAAGTAATCTGTCAGGGTTTCACTGGCGGTCAAGGTACATTCCACTCAGACCAAGCTATCGCATACGGTACGCAAATGGTTGGTGGTGTTTCACCTGGTAAAGGTGGTCAAACTCACCTAGGCCTTCCAGTATTCAACACAGTACGTGAAGCAGTAGAAGTAACTGGCGCAACTGCAACAGTTATTTACGTACCAGCTCCTTTCTGTAAAGATGCAATCCTAGAAGCGATTGATGCAGGTATCGAACTGATCGTAACGATCACTGAAGGTATCCCTACAACAGATATGATCGACGTTAAAGTGAAGCTAGAAGAAACTGGCGTTCGCATGATCGGTCCTAACTGTCCAGGTCTTATCACTCCAGACGAGTGTAAGATTGGTATCATGCCTGGCCATATCCACAAGAAGGGTAAAGTAGGCATCGTATCTCGCAGCGGTACTCTGACGTACGAAGCAGTTAAGCAAACAACAGATGAAGGCTTTGGTCAGTCTACGTGTGTTGGTATCGGTGGTGACCCTATCCCAGGTTCTAACTTCATTGATATCTTAAAGCTTTTCCAAGAAGACCCTGAAACTGAAGCAATCGTAATGATTGGTGAGATCGGCGGTACTGCGGAAGAAGAAGCGGCTGAGTTCATCAAAGCGAATGTAACTAAGCCAGTTGTTTCTTACATCGCTGGTGTTACTGCTCCTCCGGGTAAACGTATGGGCCATGCAGGCGCAATCATCTCTGGCGGTAAAGGTACTGCTGAAGATAAATTCGCAGCACTAGAAGCAGCAGGTGTTAAGACAGTTAAGTCTCTTGCTGACATCGGTAAAGGCCTACGTGAAATCACAGGTTGGTAATCAGCTGGCTTTTATCGATTGAGATAGAAGTTAATTGAATGATATTAAAAAGGCTTGGTCACTGACCAAGCCTTTTTCTTTTGTGAGCGGTTCTTTTGTAAATAATTGCCGCATCAACTGTTGTGTTGTTAAAAGCCAGAATGAATCCCGACTATTCACTTTAGGCGCGGGTTCTGTACATTTGAGACAGCATAAACATTGCCGCCGCACTGATAACCACAGAAGGGCCAGCTGGTGTGTCATAGAACCAAGACAAGCTTAATCCACCGAACACAGCGATAGAGCCAATAATCGATGCGAGAAATGCCATTTGCTCGGGTGTATTGGCGAACTTTCTTGCCGTTGCTGCTGGAATGATAAGCAATGATGTCATGATTAATGCACCAACAAACTTCATACCTACCGCAATTACGATCCCAACCAATAGCATCAAGATAAGACGCATTAAATCAATGTTGATGCCGTCAACCGCTGCGAGGTCTTCATTAACCGTCGTTGATAATAGTGGTCGCCAAAAGATAGCCAGTACCAGTCCTATCACAGCTGCACCTGCATAGATGAACACTAAATCAGTCGGGGATACCGCCAGCAAGTCACCAAATAGGTAACTCATTAGATCGACACGAACATTGTCCAAGAAGCTGACTGCTACAAGACCTAATGAGAGTGCACTGTGCGCCAAAATACCGAGTAGGGTATCGGTCGCGACTAGCTTTTGCTTTTGTAACGTAACCAGTAACACCGCCAGCATCAAACAGCAAATCAGCAGCGCTAAGTACAAATTAATATTGAATAAGAAGCCAAGCGCTAAGCCCATCAAAGAGGCGTGAGCAAGGGTATCTCCAAAGTAAGCCATCTTTCGCCAAACCACAAAAGAACCTAGTGGCCCCGCGATTAGAGCAATGCCCAAGCCAGCTAAAATAGAGGGAAGAAGAAACTCAAGCATTAGTGGTGTCCGTGTTTATGGTTTGAACATTCATGTACGTCGCCTTCGACAGGCTGCCCAGCGAGATCATGATGGTGATGGTCATGTTGGTGATGATAAAACGCTAGCGTCTCTTGGGTCGCGGTGCCGAAGAGTGCGATATACGATGGGTGGTGTCTGATGTCTGCTGGTGCACCTGAACAACAGATATGGTGGTGCAAACAGATCACATCGTCTGTTTTTGCCATCACTAAATGCAGATCGTGTGAAACCATAAATACGGCACAACCAAAGCGGTGACGAATGGTGTCAATCAAGTCATACAGGTCGATTTGCCCTTGAACATCAACGCCTTGAGCTGGTTCATCAAGAACCAGTAGGTCTGGTCTTCTTAGTAATGAACGAGCAATTAGCACACGTTGGTTTTCACCGCCAGACAATTGATGCATGTTGCTTTTTTGTAGGTGTTCAGCACCAACAAGTTTTAAAGCTTCAAGGATCTCTTGCTGGCTAAATTTGCCAGTGAGCTTAAGAAAGCGTTCAACGTTAAGAGGCAGTGAATCATTGAGCTTTAATTTCTGTGGTACATAGCCAATTTTCAGCTTATGAGCCTTTTTTATTGTACCTGAAAACTTGGTTTGTAGGCCCAGTACCACTTTTACTAATGTCGACTTTCCTGCACCGTTTGGCCCAATTAGGGTGGTGATTCTACCACGCTCTAAATTTAGAGATATGTTGTCTAGAACTTTTCGACCGTCAAACTCGACGCTCACAGAATCTAGTTGGATTAAGTTATCCATGAATAGAACTCATTTGCAATTCACTAATGTTATAATGTAACATTTACCTCAAGCCTAAGCTACTTTTCTATTATCGAGGAATTATGTCACGTCCATCTTTTATACTTGCTACGTTGCTTTTAACGCCAAGTGTTGCAAGTGCCAGTACTATTCTAACAAGCTTTAAGCCAATTCAAATGCTTGTGACAGAATTAACACAAGGCGTTAATCAACCGGATGTGCTAATGAACAGCAATGCTTCACCGCACGACTATGCGCTTAAGCCATCGGATGTGAAAAAAGTTCACAGTGCCGATATGGTAGTTTGGTTTGGTCCTGACCTCGAAGCCTTCTTGACTAAAGTGATTGGTTCAAAAGAGGACGTCATCCAGATCAGTGAGATACCAGGCATTAACTTGAGAGAGTTCGGACGTGAAGAGCATGATCACGATGCTCATGAAGGACATAATCACGGCAGCCATGACCCGCATTTTTGGTTGGGTATCGATCAAGTTGAAGTAGCAGCAAAATACATCTCAGCTAAGCTGATTGAAACTGACCCTGACAACGCAATGGCGTACCAAGAGAACCTAGACTCATTCTTGATTGCATTGAAAGGGAAGCAACAGTCTATTCGTGAGCAACTTGCACCAGTCAAAGACAAAGGTTATTACGTGTTCCATGATGCGTATGGCTATTTTGAGCAAGAGTTTGAGCTGAATAATTTAGGTCACTTCACAGTAAGCCCTGAACGTAAACCGGGTGCAAAAAGCCTGATCGCTATTAAGAAAACTCTGGTGCGTGAAAATGTTCAGTGTGTGTTCTCTGAGCCTCAATTTACCCCTGCTGTGATTGAATCGGTGACTCGAGGTAGCCAAACAAAACAAGGACAACTTGACCCGGTAGGTTCTGATGTTGAAGTTAAAAAAGGCAGTTATTTCGAATTTCTTCAGCAACTTACAGATAGTTATACAAGTTGTTTAGCAAAATAGTCTTTTATGATGAGTGTTTAATACTCTATTTACTTTCGATTATTGATTAATCATGCCGCATTTTGCGGCATTTTCGTGACCGCTAAGATAAAACCTTTCAACAAATAGCAAACCTCCTTTCTCCTTTGTTAATTTCAGCTAAAATAGAAAGATAATAATAAGCACAAAAAAACTCAGTTTTTGGTTAAGCAACGATAAGCGTTGTGGGCACACAAATTTTCATGTGTTTTTTCTGTTCAGGATTTAAAGTTGTATCGAATTATCTTCAAAATGTTCATATTAATGAGCATTTCATTTAGCGTTCTTGCGGTAAATACATCATCCTCTGTTTTCTACCCTTTGCCCGTTCAAGCGCAAGGGAACTTTCTTGCGGCTAAAAAGCTATACTTGGGTGCCGGAGGTGGGCTCTGGCTTCATGATGTACATGGAAAAATACTTTTTTATGATGGTCGAACCCTGTTCCCTAGAAAGGGTAGCCTTTTGCAATTCTCCTCAGAAAGGGTCGCGTTTCTTAATGATGAATTTTGGACTTTTTTCGATAATGAGGTGTATCGACATAGCCCAGGTATTGGCAATGAGCTCGTATTTAGTCTCAGCCCTGGTTCTGAGATCGCGAATATCGGATCATCTGGTGATTTTATATGGGTGACAGATGGCAGTAATTTTTATACTTACAACACTCAGTCTTTAGAATTTGATACCTATTCACTGCTCAAGTTATATCGATATAACAACAGTAGTGACATTGTAATTAATGACGCTGAAAAGGTGCTGTCAAAGTGGGTGTTAGCGACAAACGCAGGTGTTTACCTTTCAGAGGACCAAGAATTTACTCATGTCAAAGCATCAGAGAAGAACCATATTGAGACGGTTTATTTCTCGAAGGCAAGACGAGAGCTAGTGATTGGCACATTAAATGGTGCAGTGATTGTCGATCTCACTAATTCAAATAAAGAGACTTGGGTTCGTGGGTCGCACGTCCTCTCTTTTGCTGAAACGCCTGACCAATATTGGATAGGCACGGAACATGGACTTATTAGCTATAATTTTATTACGGGTCAAATTACACGATTTGCACAATCGGCCAATCAAGGTTTTTCATTACCAGGCGAGAAAATATATTCGCTGGTAAACGACCACGCTGGTGGAATGTGGATCGCGACGAATAATGGGATTCGGTACTTCTCATTATTCAGCAAGACGTTCTCTAGAATGCCATTAGATGGGATGGACATGCACTCTAGTAATGTCGTGATAAATAAGGTATTGCCAGTTAATGACCGTAGGTCTTGGATTGCTTCTTCAATGGGGCTGTATTTAGTCAACTCTGAGAGCGATGAACGTCCGATACGTGTTTATCCCAAACCAGTCCAAGATATTGAGCTGTTTTCTTCCTCTATTTGGCTTGCGACCAAAGAGGGAATAATTAGCTTTGATACTAATACCTTAAAGCCTATACCTCTAGATTTACCAAGAGCCATAGTGGGCGTACACGTCGAAAACTTTGCACTTCAGGCAAACCAAGTTCTTTGGATGAGTTCTGGGCAAAACCTTTATTCTTTATCTATTGAGGCAATGGAACTGACATCTTATGGAGCAGATTGGTTAGTTGATAAGTTTTTGCCGGCGAAAATAACGGCTCTCGATATAGGCTTAAAAGACAGTATTTATATCGGTACGGATCACGGTTTTTATTCATTTGTTGATAAAAGAATCAGTTTTAGCCGTTCGAGTGAACGGTTTGGCAAAGTGCTTGATATCGAGAAAGCCAAAGATGGGTCGCAGTGGTTTGCTAGTAGTTACGGCGTATACCGAATTCCTTATAATACCAACGTCATCGAAGAGGTGGCTCTCATTGAAGATAACATTAGCCCTAATTGCTTGATTAGTGACGATGATGGTATTTGGTTAGGGTCCTCAAAAGGTATTAGCTACTATGGACTCGATGGGCAATTGTATAAACACATCGGCTCTCCATTTGGTTTAATTAATAATGAGTTGTCAGTTGGCGCTTGCACGGTGTTTTATAGTGAAGAAAGTCAATCATCCAGAGTGGTCTTAGGCTCTAAGTATGGTGTAGTGAGTGCATTGTCTAATGAGCTATTGGTATCAACAACTCCTCATAGCCGAGCATTGCTTAGTAAGATAAGTGTCAATCAACAAACCGTATCACTTGGCGGAAAAACGGTTGATTTAGAGGAAATGCCTTACGGTTCATCCATTAGTTTTAAGCTTGGTATTTTACCTGCATCATTCGCAACCGCTATGGAATATCGACTTAACGATGATGAACCTTGGAGCGAATTTGAGGGGGGACTATTAACATTGGATCATTTACTTCCTGGTGATTACACACTTGAAGTTAAACCAGTGCAGGACTCTCACTATCGATTTGTGTCTACTACCCAAAGCTTTTCAATTGCAGAGCCTTGGTACTTGAGTAGCTGGGCTGTAGCGAGCTCTTTTATTATATTAATCGGCTTGGTTACTGTTCTCGTTTTTTGGCGCTCGCGCTATGTCACTTTTGCCAACAGACACCTAAAAGCGCAAGTCGCATTAAAAACGGACCAAATGAGGCACCAAAGTCGCATCTTGTTGACAACCAATCAACAACTTAAAAAACAGCTGTTGGTTAAAAATGTTTTAGTATCTCATACAGCGAAAGAGCTTTCCGATGAAGTCAGCCATGTTGCTGCGCTGCTTCCTCGTTGGAATGGTGACCTAGGTCGGTCACCAATCCTGGCATTGAAAAACGGGCTTGCTCAACTTAGTAATAGCCAAGAAGAATCGGGGACTGTTTGTTGCGATGTGATCTTAGTTTTGGAAGCTGTGCTTAAAGCGTGGAAAAGTGAGTTGGCAAAAACAGGTATTGAACTCGATATTAAAGTTGAAACTAAGTACAGGCATGTGTCGTTGCTGTATTTCAATCTGGATATCATTTTTAACAGCCTAGTGGCGAGCATCATTAAGAGAAATTTTAAATCGCAGAGCATGTTGGTCTTAGTAGAAGAGGTTGAAGAGCATTTAGTCGTTACCATTCGCGATCATGGCATGCCTTTCCCCAAATTAGCTTCATCGATAAATGAGAGCAATGGAAAGTCAGCAGATATTAATATCGATAAATTACCGTTATTGATGAATCAAAGCGGTGGTCAACTTAACGTTTTTGTCTCTGACTCTCAGAATAAAATTCAGCTTTCGTGGCCTATCGAGTTTCAAGTGTTAGACAGGCTAGAAGCAAGTACGATTGAGAGAATTGAAACCATCAAACTTGCAACCTCAACGCCTGAGCAACAGAAACTTAGCGCAGA
This sequence comes from Vibrio sp. 5S239, assembly GCF_041439575.1. Classification (NCBI taxonomy): domain Bacteria; kingdom Pseudomonadati; phylum Pseudomonadota; class Gammaproteobacteria; order Vibrionales; family Vibrionaceae; genus Vibrio; species Vibrio sp. 5S239. Next base: position 64,304 of record NZ_JBGOOM010000015.1, read on the forward strand.
ACAAGAGTGGCAAAATAAAGTGTCTCATCTTGTTAGTGAACACTATGCCGATGCGGAGTTTGGCACTGCAACTGCTGCTAAATACCTGTTTATGTCTGAGAGAAGCTTACAACGGCGCTTCAAATCTGCCTATGATAAAACATTTAAAGAACACCTTAACGAGGTTCGTCTGGAGCATGCGTGTGAAAGGTTATTGGCCGGAGAAAAGGTATCAGACGTCGCTTTTGATTCAGGCTTCAATGACCCTTCCTATTTCAGCCAGCGGTTTAAGCACCATTTTGGTATGTCTCCGTCTAAGTTTGCGGAAAATAACGAAGATTGATCAGGTGCGGCGCAAAAATGGATAAATATACAGGAGCCTCGACATTAGTGTTGGGGCTTTTTTATGAGATACGGGGCTAGAAGTATTAAATGTTTTTGTGGATAGAGAGATTGGAAACGAAAAAAAATATCGTGGTATAGCCGGGGGACTATACCACGGGTGCCAAGGGCACCTTCGCTTGCTGCCGGAGTGATATGGAAAACCACATCACCTCTGGAATAAAATTAAAGAGAAGGAGTTTCTCTTCGATGGAGTAACTATACGGTTTGCTACTTATTTTACTTATAAAATTAACGCCAGATATCTGTGATAAATGCGACAACGTTGTAAATTGTTGATATATATGTGTTTGTTTGGTGTTTTTGTGATTGATAGCCATAGGGAAGACCTCGATAACTGTTGAAAATAACGTTTTTGACGTAAACGGTTTTAACGAAATTTACGAGTATGTATTTCCGAAAACTTTGATTTTACACAATAGAATTGTGGTCATGCATGTGTATTATGACGCTAATAACAATATTTCTCATTATCAGTCACGGATTGGGTACTTATGAAACTCTCACAACTAGAGCAAGGCACAGCGGCTTCTATTGTTGCGCTAACCGGTTTAACACCAGAAGTTAGAAAAAAACTCATGGTCATGGGTATGTTGCCGAAAACCGAGGTGACTCTGATTCGCCGTGCACCTATGGGGGATCCGCTTCAAGTTGAAGTGAGAGGGGTTTCAATCGCCATTCGTGAAAGCATCGCAGAACAAATCGAGGTTATCTAAATGGATTATCAAGTTCTCACCGTTGGTAACCCGAATAGTGGTAAAACAACATTATTTAATGCATTGACTGGTGCCAAGCAGCACGTTGGTAACTGGGTCGGTGTAACTGTAGAGAAGAAGACGGGCGTATATTCGCACGCTGGTGATCAGTTTCAACTAACGGATTTACCGGGTATCTACGCACTAGACAGTGGTAATGATGCGAACAGCATCGATGAGTCTATCGCGTCTCGCGCTGTTTTAACTCACCCAGCAGATGTGATCATTAATGTTGTCGACGCTAGCTGTCTAGAACGAAGCTTATATATGACATTACAGCTACGTGAGTTGGGTCGCCCAATGATCGTTGTGTTGAACAAAATGGATGTATTAAAGCGCGAACGTCAGGTGATTAACCTTAAAGCATTAGAGAAAGAGTTAGGTTGCCCAGTTCTAAGCTTGTCTGCAAACGACAAAGGCCAAGTGGTTCGCTTTAAAGAGCGTCTGCATAAACTGCTTGTTCAAGGTGTGAGCCTTGATCCTATCTCTATTGATTACGATGCAGCGTTAGAAGCTCTTATCCCTTCTGTTGAGTCACAATTTGATGATGCTGACGTATCTCACCGAGCGCTAGCGATTCGTGCTTTAGAAAATGATTACTTGGTATTGAATGGACTGGCTCCGCTGACTCGTACTCAAATTGATGGCGTACGTCTTGGTGCTGACTTTGATATCGACCTTGCTGTCGCTGATGCGAAATACACATTCTTACATGACCTTTGTAAGCGTGTGCGTCGCAGCGAAGGTAAGCTAAGCCGCAACTTCACAGAAAAAGCAGATCAATTCATTTTGAACAAATGGGTCGGTATTCCTTTCTTCTTCGTTATCATGTACCTGATGTTCATGTTCTCTATCAATATCGGTAGTGCGTTTATCGACTTCTTTGATATCGGTGTTGGGGCAATCTTGGTTGATGGCGGTCATCACCTATTAGATGGTCACTTGCCTGTTTGGCTAGTCACTATATTGGCCGATGGTATTGGCGGTGGTATCCAAACGGTTGCGACCTTTATTCCTGTTATCGCTGCGCTTTATCTATTCTTAGCGGTACTAGAAAGCTCAGGCTACATGGCTCGTGCTGCATTCGTACTTGATAAAGTGATGCAGAAGATTGGTTTACCGGGTAAAGCATTCGTCCCACTTGTACTGGGCTTTGGTTGCAACGTGCCTTCAATCATGGCAACTCGTACTCTTGACCAAGAGCGCGAACGTAAATTGGCAGCATCAATGGCGCCGTTTATGTCATGTGGTGCTCGTTTACCGGTATACGCACTGTTCGCAGCGGCGTTCTTCCCAGGCGCGGGTCAAAACGTAGTATTCGCTCTGTACATCATGGGTATCGTTGCTTCTGTATTTACGGGCCTTTTCCTGAAAAACACGATCTACCCAGGTAGCAGCGATAGCTTAGTGATGGAAATGCCAGATTACGAATTGCCGACAGTGCAAAACGTAATGTTGAAAACTTGGCAGAAGCTGAAGCGTTTCGTACTTGGTGCAGGTAAAACAATCGTGATGGTTGTGGCTATTCTTAGCTTCCTAAACTCTCTAGGTATGGACGGCAGCTTTGGTAACGAAGATAGCGAAAACTCAGTACTGTCTAGAGCAGCTCAAGTTGTAACACCTGTATTCCAACCAATTGGTATTACTGAAGAGAACTGGCCTGCAACGGTTGGTATCATCACAGGTATTTTCGCTAAAGAAGCCGTTGTTGGTACATTAAATAGCCTATACACAACGCCTTCTGATGAAGAAGCTGCTGAGTTTGACTTAGCAGCAAGCCTGCAAGAAGCGGTAATGACGATCCCTGAAAACCTAGCCGGTTTGAGCTACTCAGATCCATTAGGTATTGAAGTTGGCGACTTGTCTGACTCTAGCTCTGTAGCAGCTGACCAAGAAGTCGATACCTCTATCTTTGGTAACTTGAAAGACAAGTTTGTATCTGGTCATGCGGCATTCGCTTACTTGATTCTTATCTTGCTTTACACGCCTTGTGTGGCAGCGATGGGTGCTTATGTTCGTGAATTTGGTCAAACTTTTGCACGCTTCATCGCGGTTTGGACGATGGCTCTTGGTTACTTTGGTGCGACTTTCTACTACCAAGCGGCAAACTTTGCTGCGCATCCTGTGGCAAGTGCAGTATGGATGGTGGCGATTGCTGGTGGTTTTGTGGTGACGTATCGCGTCTTCAAAAAAGTGGGCAGTAAGCAGAAAGCACTAGAGGTGCAAGTAGTATGATTTTAACTGAACTTCATCAATACATTGATAGCCACGGCGTTGCGGCTCGTAAAGAGCTCGCTGCAAAGTTTGGCATGAGTGAAGATGGCGTCGATGCGATGCTGAATGTGTGGATCAAGAAAGGCAAGATATCTCGCTTGGTCGATACCAACAAACATGGTCATACAACGCGCATTCGCTACACAATCAGCAAACAAGATGGCCTGTCGCTTAATGTGATGATGTAGTTCTGGTTTTATACTCTCGTTGAAACGGCGAGATTAGACAATAAAAAGGCCGCTCACTTATTTTTAGATGAGCGGCTTTTTGTTATGTGCTTTTTCTGAAATGTTTTGCTTTTAAGCTCAACGAAACCAATTCGAATTATGCTTTCTTGAAAATAGAGCTCAGTGACAGAACGTTTTGAATACGAGTCAGGATAGCGGCTTGCTCTTCTTCACAGCGCTGTTCGCCTTTGGTGTTGCCCCATACTGGGCCAGGCCACGCGATATCGTCTTTGAAGCGTGCAATATGGTGGATGTGCAGTTGTGGCACCACATTACCTAGTGCGCCAAGGTTGAGTTTATCTGGTTGGAATGTAGCTTCCAGTGCTTGGCTTACCGCTTGAGATTCATGTAGGAACTGCTGTTGTTCTTTCATTGGTAAGTGGTGCAACTCTTTTAGGTTGGCACGTTTTGGTACCAAGATAACCCAAGGCACAGCGTTATCTTTGTGTAGCAGAGCTAAGCTCAGTGGAAATTCGCCGATAAGCGTGGTGTCTTTTGCTAACTGTGGGTGAAGTTCAAAGCTCATTGTTGTCTTCCCATTCATATAGTTTGAATCAGTATACGACAGATAAAACAAAAGGTTGGCGCTTTCACGCCAACCTTTCTAATTTTCTCGAATCTCGAATCGCTTACATGCGCTCTAGCGTGTCGATACCTAGAAGCGATAAACCTTGCTTAATTGTCTTCGCTGTTAGTGCAGCAAGCTTCAGGCGGCTCTGCTTAACAGCTTCGTCTTCAGCAACTAGGATAGGGCACGCTTCGTAGAAGCTAGAGAATTGACCAGCTAGTTCGAACAAGTAGCTACACATGATGTGTGGTTGACCTTCACGAGCAACAGACTGAACGGCTTCTTCGAATTGTAGAAGTTTCGCGATAAGCGCTTTTTCTTTCTCTTCAGTGACTTTTATTGTTCCTTCAAGAGAGTCCATAGAAACGCCAGCTTTAGCGAATACAGAAGCAACACGAGTGTATGCGTACTGCATGTACGGTGCCGTGTTGCCTTCGAACGCAAGCATGTTGTCCCAATCGAACACGTAGTCAGTCGTACGGTGCTTAGAAAGGTCTGCGTACTTAACCGCTGCCATCGCAACAGTGTTCGCGATTGCTTTCTTCTCGTCTTCTGCTAGTTCTGGGTTCTTAGATTCGATCAGTTGCGCAGCACGACCTTCTGCTTCATCAAGAAGATCAGCAAGACGAACCGTACCACCAGCACGAGTTTTGAATGGCTTACCGTCTTTACCTAACATCATGCCGAACGCGTGGTGTTCAAGAGAAACCGATTCAGGGATGTAACCTGCTTTACGAACGATAGTCCAAGCTTGCATTAAGTGCTGATGTTGACGTGAGTCGATGAAGTAAAGCACACGGTCTGCGCCTAGCTCCTCAAAACGATATTTTGCACAAGCAATGTCGGTTGTTGTGTAAAGGAAACCGCCGTCGCGCTTCTGGATGATAACGCCCATTGGGTCGCCGTCTTTGTTTTTGTATTCGTCTAGGAATACAACTTGTGCGCCGTCATCTTCTTGAGCAATCCCTTTCTCTTTCAAATCCGCAACAATAGTTGGAAGCATGTTGTTGTACATGCTTTCGCCCATTACGTTATCACGTGTTAGAGACACGTTTAGACGATCGTAGTTGCGTTGGTTTTGAATCATAGTCACGTCAACTAGCTTCTTCCACATCTCTGCGCAGAACTCGTCGCCGCTTTGCAGTTTCACTACGTAGCCACGTGCTTTAACTGCAAACTCTTCGTCTTCGTCATAAAGTTTTTTAGATTCACGGTAGAAGCCTTCAAGGTCAGCAAGTTCCATTGAAACTTCACCAGATTCAGCCTGAACGCGCTCAAGGTTTGCGATCAGCATACCGAATTGAGTTCCCCAGTCACCGATGTGGTTAGCACGGATAACGTTGTGACCTAAGAATTCTAGAGTACGAACAACCGCATCACCGATGATGGTTGAACGTAGGTGACCAACGTGCATTTCTTTTGCTACGTTTGGCGCAGAGTAATCTGCAACAATGGTTTGTGTTTCTGCTACTGCAACACCAAGACGAGAGTCAGCTAATGCGGCGTCTGCTTGTTTTGCTAGGAAAGCTTCATCTAGGAAGATGTTTAGGAAACCTGGGCCGGCGATTTCTACTTTAGAAGCGATACCGTCTAGGTTTAGAACGTCCAATACTTTTTGAGCAAATTCTCGTGGGTTAGTGCCTAGTCGTTTAGCTACGCCCATAACGCCGTTTGCTTGGTAGTCACCAAATTGTGGTTTTGCAGATTGACGAACAGCAGCAGGAGAGCCTGCGGGTGCGCCAGCGGCTTCTAGAGCCTGAGATACTTTGTCATTAATAAGTGCTTGGATATTCACACGCGTTTCCTTCAATTCAAGGATGATAAGAGTGGCTGTTAATTCTTGGTCATTAAATTGGTTAATTATGCTTCTAGTTAACGATTTAATGCCCAAACTGGCAGCAGACTCTGTTTAAGTTCATAGAAATGGCGGTAATCATACCAATTTTGTGAGGTTTCTTATAGGTGGAATTGATAGAAAATTAACATTTCATGAGGGGGTTTTGACAAACAACTTTTGCCAAGTCGAATTTGAATGTTTAAGGAATCGAATGAGCATATTTATTGAGTATTTTTTGCAAAAGCAACGCTTGTTGAAGAAAGCAAAAATGATAACATGCAGCCACTAATTGAAAAATACTGGCAATGATGATGAGCCTCAAACAAGCCGAACTAGAACCACAACAAATGATTGCCCGCCTTGATACGTTTATGGCGAAAATTGAGAACCTAGGAAGTAAACTGGGTTTGGACTTAAGTTTTGCTCAAGCGGATCATATCGCGCTAAGAATCAATGAAACTGAGCTGGCGAAATCTGCGCATCAAGCATGGTCTGAATACGGTTCTACGATTTCAGAGGCGATGATTAATGGTCGTCCAATTGTGGTGTTGGCTTTCGATGAACCGTTACAAAGTCTTGGCTGGAGCATTGAATGCTTAGAGCTGCCATATCCAGCTGAAGGTAAGATTTACCCAAGCCAAGATTGGGAACATGTAGAGTTTGTGATTCCTTCTCACGCCCAAACAGCTGATGAGTATCTAGCGGATCTTAAAGAAACTTACCCGCAGTTCGCTGCTAACTTTGAAACGCTGGCTGAGCAAGGCGTTAAGATCAAACTCTCTAGCCCGAAAGGCGAGGGTGAACGTCTGAATAACCCAACGGTTGCATTCAAGCATCAAGGAATCTGCATCAAGCTGCACCCACACTCTTTGAAGAAAATTGTGGAATCAGAACAGGCTTAAGAGTTGCTGACAATAGATTCCTGATCTCGTCTAGGCTCGTCGGAATACCTTAAAGTTACCCTGAACATCAGATACAAAAAACGCGTAATGGAGAAATCCTATTACGCGTTTTTTATTGGGTGCTAACGGTAAGTTGTACTTAAATAAGTGACTTACAGAATCACAGTCTTGTTGCCGTAAACAAACACGTGATCGTTGATCACCTTATTTAGAGCCTTACTCAATACATTCTTCTCTACGTCGCGACCAGCCTGCGCCATGTCTTTTGCGCTGAAGTTGTGATCCACTGGGATAACGTCTTGCTTAATGATTGGACCTTCATCCAAATCATTAGTCACGAAGTGAGCGGTTGCACCAATGATTTTTACACCGCGCTCATACGCTTGCTGGTAGGGTTTTGCACCAATGAATGCAGGTAAAAAGCTGTGGTGAATGTTGATGATCTTATGGTTGTACTTTTCAACAAATCCAGGGGTTAAAACACGCATGTACTTTGCCAATACAAGGTAGTCAGCTTGATATTGGTCAATCACTTCCAGCATCTTTTTCTCATGTTCTTCACGGTTTAGTCCTTCGTGAGCAACATGGTGGTAAGGAATATCAAAACGTTCGGTTAGGCTTTGTAGAATGTCATAGTTGCCAACAACGGCTGCGATTTCTACGTCTAAACTGCCATCGAAATTCTTCATTAGAATGTCGCCAAGGCAGTGTGCTTCTTTGGTCACAAGTATCACAACACGCTTGCGAGAAGAGCTCATTAGCTTACGTTTCGCATTCTCTGGCAGCGCTTGATCTAAATCGGCTAGCAAGGTTTCGTCATTGAAATACCCTTCTAGCTCAGTACGCATGAAAAAGTGACCACTTGTGTTATCTACGAACTCATTGTTGTGGACAATATTGAGTTGGTGCTTGTAACAAATATTGGTGATTTTTGAGATGAGGCCAGGGGCATCTGTACAATGTGTTAGTAAAGTTTTTCTTTCCATTTGCATCTTACTTCCGTGAAATGTTTTTATTTTTCAAATTAAATGCAGGCCGTCGAACGGTGAACTGAGCCGCAATATCACCGTTATAATTAATCTATTATCAAGTTGGTTTCAACAAATTCTGCCGCGTTATCTCGTTATTTGAATCGTAAGTAGCTAAACAACCCTTTTATTTGTTTTGGGCTAGGTTGGTAAGGAGAGCTTAGCTTGCCATGTTCTATTCGATAGACTCATCCTGTGATCAGTCATTTCTGATTCGCGCCGGCTCATTAAACCTGCCATAATTCGCCTTCTCTTTTTCTAAACTTCGTACTCTATGATATCTAAAACGTTTTCTGCTGATGGTGCTCTGGGTAAAGCGATCCCAGGGTTTCAACCACGACAAGCTCAGCTAGACATGGCTGAAGCGGTTTCACAAGCTATTGAGAAACAGAGCCAATTAGTTGTTGAAGCGGGAACGGGTACCGGTAAGACCTTTGCTTACTTAGTGCCAGCGCTCCTGAGTGGTAAGAAAACCATCATTAGTACGGGGTCTAAAAACCTTCAAGAACAGCTGTTTCACCGAGATTTACCTTTGATGGTCGATGCGCTTGGCTTTTATGGTCAGGTTGCGTTACTCAAAGGGCGTTCAAACTATTTGTGTTTGGATAGGCTCAGCCGTCAAATGATCGAGAGTCATGGCGCTCATACCGACCCAACACTGCTGGCTCAGTTAGTCAAAGTGCGTAGTTGGTCGTCATCCACTCAAACGGGTGATTTGGGCGATTGTGATGATATCGCTGAAGACAGCCCGGTTATTCCAACCATTACCTCGACCAATGATAATTGCTTAGGTAAAGAGTGCCCAAGTTATACCGATTGCTTTGTGCTTAAAGCGCGTAAGAAAGCAATGGATTCCGATGTGGTCGTCGTAAACCATCACCTGTTCCTAGCCGATTTAGCGATTAAAGAAACCGGATTTGGTGAGCTGATTCCAGAGGCGGATGTGTTTATCTTTGATGAAGCGCATCAACTTCCTGATATTGCCAGCCAATACTTTGGTCAGTCTGTGTCGAGCCGACAAATCAATGAGCTCGCTAAAGACATCGAGATCGCCTACCGAACCGAAGCCAAAGACATGCGTCAGCTACAAAAAGTGGGTGACAGGCTCGTTCAGTCTGCCGCCGATCTACGTATTGTATTGGGCGATACTGGCTTTCGTGGTAACTGGCGTGAGGCTTTAAAATCTGAGTCGATTGCGCGAGAACTAGTTCGTCTGCAAGATGCGCTGCAACTGGCTGTCGATGTATTGAAGCTCGCATTGGGGCGGAGCCAACTGTTAGACACGGCTTTTGAACGTGCAAACATGATTAAGTCACGCATCGAACGTGTGTGCGATGTGTCGATTACGGGTTACTCTTATTGGTATGACACCACACCAAGGCAATTCGCTTTGCACATCACACCACTGTCGGTTGCGGATAAATTCCACGAACAAATCGAGCTTAAACCGGGCGCTTGGGTCTTTACCTCTGCAACCTTGGCGGTGTCGGATGATTTCGACCACTTCACCTCTCGACTTGGCTTAAAGCCGTCGGCTCAGTTTTCACTGCCGAGCCCATTTGATTATCCGAATCAGGCACGTTTATGTGTGCCTCGCTATCTTCCTGAACCGAATAGCCCGGGCTTGGCGGATAAGTTGGTTCGAATGCTGACTCCGGTGATCGAGCAAAACCAAGGTCGCTGTTTCTTCTTGTGTACTTCACACAGCATGATGAAAGAGCTAGGCGAGCGATTCCGAGAAACCCTCTCGGTTCCTGTTCTATTGCAAGGTGAGACAAGCAAGCAAAAAACCTTAGCCGAATTCATGGAATTAGGTAACGCATTGCTCGTAGCGACAGGCGCTTTCTGGGAAGGGATAGATGTTAGGGGCGACGCATTAAGCTGTGTTATCATCGATAAATTGCCCTTTACGGCCCCTGATGACCCTTTACTCAAGGCTCGAATCGAGGACTGTAAGCTAAAAGGGGGTGATCCTTTTGCTCAAGTACAGTTGCCAGACGCGGTGATTACCTTGAAACAAGGTGTCGGCCGATTGATACGTGACAAACGCGATAATGGCGCTTTGATTATTTGCGATAACCGATTGGTGACTCGTGATTACGGAGGCATATTTTTGGCGAGTTTACCGCCTATCCCTCGTACCCGTGACTTAGGGATCATTAAAAAGTTCTTAGCTAAAGACCATTCAACCGCTGCTGAGTAACTGGCATTGTTGAGCTTAGCCACTATTTTTAGATTAGATAACGAATATTTGAGACACGAATGAGCGCGAAAATTCTTGCAGTAGATACCGCAACTGAAAACTGTTCAGTTGCACTAGTAATGGGTGACCAGGTGTTCGCACGTAGCGAAGAGGCTCCTCGAGACCATACGAAAAAAATTCTACCTATGGTTGATGAAGTACTGAAAGAAGCGAATGTCGCTTTAACCGATATCGACGCAATCGCGTTTGGCCAAGGCCCGGGCAGTTTCACGGGTGTACGTATTGGTATTGGTATTGCTCAAGGCTTAGCTTTTGGTGCGGATTTACCAATGATCGGTGTCTCTACACTGGCAGCGATGGCGCAAGGCAGCTACCGTAAATTTGGTGAAACTCACGTAGCAACAGCGATTGATGCGCGTATGAGTGAAGTGTACTGGGCTCGTTATAGCCGTGAACAAGACGGTCGTTGGACTGCAGTTGATGCTGAATGTGTCACACCTCCAAGCGAATTGGCAGCGCAGCTTGAGGTGGATTCTGAGACATGGGCAAAAGTAGGCACCGGTTGGGAAGCGTACGCAGAGCACATGGATACACTGGCGATCAACATTAAAGAGTGTGAGGTTCTGTTCCCAGAAGCGCAAGATATGGCGTTCCTTGCTCAATTTGCTTATGCAGAAGGTAAAGCGGTTGCAGCAGAAGAGTCTGAGCCTGTTTATCTTCGTGATAAAGTGACGTGGAAAAAGCTGCCAGGTCGTGAGTAAATAGGTACTGTTTGGCTCTGCAACTTATCTTGTAGAGCCATGATAAACTCATAAGTAAAATCACTAAAGTCAGGTATAAAACTCTTCAAGCATGGTTTCACTAAACGGCTTACCTCCTTCTTCGATAGGCAATACATCCAAAACCAATCGAACCAATAAAAAGAACGAGGTAAAAAAAGGCGATGCAAAAACCTCCGTTGGTCAGCCAACTAAGGTTGCGAATGCTGTCTCGCATTCCATTCGCCAAGTCAAAGAATCTGAGATTCACAAAGCTCAGGTTCAATATGATCTTCCAGAAGGGCGTGGACGTCGTGCGATGGAGGAGTATATGGATGTGATGAATCAAGCTAAAAAAGAGGAACTTGCGAAGCTTATTGGGGTCGACATTTATATATAGCTTTGTGCTTTCATTTCTCCTGTTCTAAGGACCAGCATTATGTTTTCTCTCATGTCTAACCCTCGCTTATTTTTCCTTGTTGCTTTCTCTTTGATGGTGATGGGGTGCTCATCCCTACCTGAAGAACTGAATGCAAACTCCGAACAAGTGGTGACCGATTACCAAGAGTGGATTAACACAGTACCAGACGCCGGTGATGTTCGTTTAGGTGGTGTGATTGCTAAAGTAACTAACCTACAAGACAAGACTCGAGTTGAAGTGGTTAATATGCCGATCTCTAGTAGCGGTAAGCCTGATATTGATGCTGAGCCGAAAGGACGTTTTGTTGCTTACATCGATGGTTATGTTGAGCCATTGAGTTTTGCGGAAGGCCGTTTAGTGACCTTAGTGGGAACATCAAATGGCACGGAAGATGGTATTATTGGTGATTACCCTTACACCTTTCCAGTGATGAATGTATATAACCAACGACTGTGGAAAATCACAGAGCGAGTCGTGATCAACGACTTTGCGCCAACGTATTATTCTTGTCGCAGTATACATTGCCGTAGCTTTCAGACCATGCCTCAGCACGGGCGTGTGATTCAAGATGTGGAATAGTCGAGTCTTCATTCGACAAACTCAACCATAGGGACAACATACAATCAATGATTGAAAAGTCATATTCCCTTGCGAGCGGGACGCTTGCTACACAACAGATTGGCAACCCCCAAACGACCGCAATGACGGTCGTTTTTATTCATGGTTGGCTGGATAATTCTGCAAGCTTTAACTCAGTGATAGATACGTTAGAAAAGCGAGCACAACACTTACACCTAGTTGCGATTGATCTCTTTGGTCATGGCTTTTCGTCGCATAAGACGGGCAGTTATTATCCGTTTCACGACTATATCGATGATTTGCACCAGTTGGCGATGAAATTATCGCCAAACAGACTGGTGTTAGTAGGACATTCACTTGGTGCATTGATCGCAAGTTGCTATAGTGCCGCCTTTCCTGAAAAGGTGTCAGGATTAATTCAAATTGAAGGTCACGGACCTCTTTCAGAAGCTCCCCAAGAAACGGTCGCTCGCTTGAGAGATGGGGTACTCAGTCGTCTTCGACAGCGAAGAAAGCCTTCACGTCCTCTAGCAAGCCTTGAGGACGCTATTAAACTGAGAGCTCACGCCAATCAAATCAATGCTGAATTAATCGCTCCTATTGTTGAGCGAGGAATTGTTAATCAAGGTACTGCTGAACTAGAAAACGCCTGGCAATGGCGATGCGACCCAACGCTTAAATGTGACTCGTTGTATCGTATGTCACAGGCGCATACCGAAGCGATTATGGCGGCTATTGAATGCCCTCAATTAATAATTTTAGGGAATGATGGATTTCGACATTTGCGGCACAATCGCTACAAATCAGCCCATAATTCTCTGAATGTAGAGACGATTCCTGGCGGACATCATTGTCATTTAGAGAGCCCAGAGCTAGTTTCAGAACTAATTCTTGGTGTAGTTAACAAAATTTAAACAAGTGTTTGAGCCTTTTAGTGCTCATGCTCTAAAGCTGTGCTGTAATACTGCTATGATAAATAGCGGCGAGCAGTCGTCAGCTGATAAACGAGGAGTAATATCGTGGATAAACCTTGGCTTTCACGTTATCCAAGTGGCGTACCAGAGACGATCAACCCAGATCAGTACCAATCTCTTGTAGAAATGTTTGAACAGTCGGTACAAAAGTTCGCGGACCAACCTGCATTCGAAAACATGGGATCGATAATGACATTCCGTAAGCTTGAAGAGCGCAGCCGTGCTTTTGCCGCTTATTTACAGAATGATCTAAAACTGAAGAAAGGCGATCGTGTTGCATTGATGATGCCTAATCTGTTGCAATACCCAATTGCACTTTTTGGTGTACTGCGTGCTGGTATGATTGCTGTGAACGTCAATCCACTGTACACACCCCGTGAGCTTGAACATCAACTGAACGATTCTGGTGCAAAGGCGATTGTTATCGTTTCAAATTTTGCGAGCACGCTAGAGAAAGTCGTTGATAACACGCCAGTTAAACACGTTGTACTCACCAGTTTAGGGCAAATGTTGCCACGCGCGAAAGGTACGATTGTCGACTTCGTAGTGAAATACGTAAAAGGCATGGTGCCTAAGTACGATCTACCGGGGGCTATCTCCTTTAGAAAAGCACTACATAAAGGTCGCCGTCTTCAGTATGTGAAGCCTTTCATGGCTGGCGATGACATTGCATTCCTTCAGTACACAGGTGGTACAACTGGCGTAGCAAAGGGCGCCATTTTAACGCACCGCAATATGATCGCGAACGTACTTCAAGCAAAAGGCGCATACGGCCCTGTATTGCAAGAAGGTCGTGAGTTGGTCGTAACGGCACTTCCGCTTTACCATGTGTTTGCTCTTACCGTGAACTGCTTGCTGTTTGTTGAGATGGGTGGTCGCAATCTTTTGGTCACTAACCCTCGTGATATTCCTGGATTCATCAAAGAGCTGCAAAAGGTTCCATTTACCGCAATCACAGGTGTCAATACACTGTTCAATGCACTAGTAAATAATGAAGATTTCCACGAGTTAGATTTCAGTAATCTACGTCTATCTGTTGGTGGTGGCATGGCGGTTCAGCGCTCTGTTGCTGAGAAATGGAAGAAAGTGACAGGTATTCACTTGCTGGAAGGTTATGGTTTAACCGAATGTGCTCCGCTAGTTACTGGTAATCCATATGACCTAAAAGATTACACCGGTGCAATTGGCCTACCCGTACCGTCGACAGAAGTACGTATTGTTGATGATGAAAGTAAAGTTGTAGCCAATGACCAAGTAGGTGAGTTGCAGGTTCGTGGCCCTCAAGTGATGCAAGGCTACTGGCAGCGCCCAGAAGCGACCAAAGAAGTCATCGACCAAGATGGTTGGTTGTCGACGGGTGACATCGTTAAGTTCGATGACGAAGGTTTGCTGCACATTGTTGACCGTAAGAAAGACATGATTCTGGTGTCTGGCTTTAACGTTTACCCGAATGAGATTGAAGACGTCGTGGCTCTGCATGGCAAAGTGCTGGAAGTGGCAGCTATCGGTCAACCTCACGAAGTGTCCGGTGAGTTGGTTAAGATCTACGTTGTTAAGCGTGACCCTAGCCTGACCAAAGAAGATATTATCGCGCACTGTCGTGAACACCTAACGGGTTACAAGATCCCTAAATTGGTCGAGTTCAGAGAAGACCTGCCAAAGACTAACGTAGGTAAGATCTTACGCCGCGTACTGCGTGAAGAGAACGATGCAGAACTTGCGAAACGCGCTAGCGAATATTAGTCCGTTTACGAGAAAGTACTGCACCATAACCACTGAGGCGCTTAATCTAAGCGAGCGCTGAAAAATGGTGTTAGAATGCCGACAGTTAATGTCGGCATTTTTGTGTCCGGCGATCAAATAGAAACCTGTGAGAGTTTTTGTGGATTATCAAATCATTACCCAATTGAAAGACCTTGAGCGAGTTTGCCAACAAGCACGTCAAGCCGATGTCGTTATGCTTGATACGGAGTTTGTTCGTACAAGAACCTATTACCCTCAATTAGGCTTGATTCAGTTATTTGATGGTGAAACGCTGTCACTGATTGACCCTATTGCTCTTGGTGAAATGACACCATTTGTTGGATTGTTGAAAGACGCTTCTGTTCTGAAAGTGCTGCATGCTTGTGGTGAAGATTTGGAAGTGTTCCAAAATGCATTTGGTTGTACACCAACCCCAATGGTTGATACGCAGATCATGGCGGCTTTCTTAGGTCATGGTTTATCAACGGGCTTTGCAGCTCTGGTTTCAGAGTTTGTCGGTGTTGATCTCGATAAGAGTGAATCTCGCACAGACTGGCTGGCGCGTCCGCTTTCTCAAAAGCAATTGGATTACGCAGCGGCAGACGTGCATTACTTAATGCCAATGTACAATAAGCTTCTAGAAAAAGTGATGGAAGCTGGCTGGTGGGAAGCGGCTCAACAAGAGTCTGACTTACAAGTTGCCAAGCGCATCCGTAAAGTAAACCCAGACACTGCCTACCTTGATATTAAAGGTGCGTGGCAGCTTAAACCTCAACAGCTAGCGATTTTGAGACCGTTAGCCACTTGGCGTTTAAAAGAAGCGATTAAGCGTGATTTAGCGTTGAACTTTGTTTTCAAAGAACAAGATTTATGGGCAGTGGCGCGATTCGCGATGAAAGATCCTAAGCACATGGAGCAAGAAGGTTTTGATTACCGCTCTGTACGCCGTCATGGCGCCAAGATTAGCTCAATCGTTAAGTTGGCTGAACACACGCCAGAAGAAGAATATCCAGCACCAGTAGAACGTCTAATGGATTACCCAGGTTACAAACAAATCTTCAAAGTGTTGAAGGATGAAGTGAAAACCGCATCACAACACAGTGGTTTGGCTACAGAATTTTTGGCATCTAAAAAGCAACTTAACCAAGTGTTAAGCTGGGTGTGGAAGCACGATCGTAACCCAGAGAAGCTGCCTGATGTGATGCAAGGCTGGCGTTTAGAAGTAGTTGGCGAAAAGCTGAGTAAAGCGATCAAATAACCGCTTGCTGTCATAAATCGAACTTAGTTACAGCTATAAACTGCAGACACAAAAAAGAGAGCCTCGGCTCTCTTTTTTATTCATCAATATAAGTAAGCGTATTATTTTCCGATCTGGTTCAGAAAGGTTATCGATCTTCTTCTGGAAGCTTAACATTCAGCTCTAGCACTGAGATGTCGTCATCTTTGTGTTCAAAAGTTAGATCAACCATTGATGGATCGACTTCAACATATTTAGCGATAACCTTAAGAATATCTTCTTTTAGCTCTGGTAAATATGATGGTGCTGGATCGTCATGGCTGCGTCGTTCAGCAACAATGATCTGCAAACGCTCTTTGGCTAGGTTTGCGGTTGTCTTTTTCTGTGGTCTAAAAAACTCTAATAATGACATTGCGTGTTAGCCTCCGAATAGTCGTTTGAAGATGCCTTTCTTCTGCTCCGTTAAGAAACGGAAGTCAACTTGGCTACCCAGTAGGCGTTCTACAGTATCATTGTAAGCCATACCAGCATCGGTTGCTTCATCAAAGATAACTGGAACACCTTTGTTCGATGCGTTCAGTACCGCTTGGCTCTCTGGAATCACCCCCAGTAGAGAGATGTGTAGGATTTCTTCTACATCTTCCACGCCCAGCATTTCTCCTTGAGTAACGCGAGCAGGGTTGTAGCGAGTGAGTAAAAGGTGGGTTTTTACTGGCTCTAAGCCGTCTTCTGAACGGCGAGATTTAGAATCCAGAATCCCGAGAATGCGGTCTGAGTCACGGACAGAAGAGACTTCAGGGTTAGTGGTTACAATCGCTTCATCAGCAAAGTACAGCGCCATCAGAGCGCCTTGCTCGATACCTGCTGGAGAGTCACAGATGATGAAATCAAAGCCCATTTCATCAAGTTCATCAAATATACGGCGAACACCGTCTTTAGTGAGTGCATCTTTATCGCGAGTTTGAGAAGCAGGAAGAATGAACAAGTTGTCTGTGCGTTTATCTTTGATCATCGCTTGATTTAGCGTTGCTTCACCATTGATAACGTTGACGAAATCGTACACAACACGACGCTCACAACCCATAATTAAATCTAGGTTACGCAGGCCGATATCAAAGTCGATAACTGCGGTTTTTTTTCCTTTTAAAGCCAGGCCTGAGGCTATAGCTGCACTGGAGGTCGTTTTGCCTACCCCGCCTTTACCTGACGTTACAACGATAATGCGTGCCATTCTTTTTTCCTTTTATTTCTTTTATATTGCGAGGACATCAACGTGTAATACATCGTTTGCCATACTGAACATGGTTTTTTTCTGCCAGCACTCGCTTTCAATTTGATCGCTGAGCCAGTAATTTCCAGCAATGGAAACCAACTCGGCTTGTAAATCATTACAAATTATTTTTGCTTCAGTTTGACCACTGGCTCCTGCAATCGCACGGCCGCGTAGCGTGCCATGAATATGAATGCTGCCATCGGCTATGACTTCGGCGCCTGCACTTACATGATTGAGTATTAACAGGTCACTATCTTTAGCATAAACCTGCTGACCTGAACGAATAGGGGTTCTCACCACTTTAATCGGTGCCATTTCGGCTGGTGCTTGAGATGGAGACTTACTGGCTGTCATGACTGCAAAACCCGCTTCTTTCGCTAGGTTTTGGGTACGCTTATCTGAACAGCCTGCCACACCAACAGGGATCATCCCCGCTTGAGAGATACCCTTTTTCAGTTGCACAAAATCGATATCGCCAACCACTTTACTAATGTTGATGACAACAGGTGCAGCAGCGAAAAAAGTGGGTGCTTGGTTTACCTTCTCTTGAAGAAAAGACACTGCATTTTCGACTTGATCATCGGATAAGTGCAAAACAGATAGCGTGAAACTACTACCTTTTAGATCTGGGTTACTAGACATCGAAAAACTACAGGACCTCAATTGCGGATTGGTACAATTTCTTTATCAATAAAATAAAGGGCATTGCCTGAAACTAGGTGTATCATGTTATATTCACAAACCAAGCACAGCAAGTAATCTTGTTGTCAAATGAACGTTTTGTTCCCAATATTTCGTTAACATAAACTATTGCTCTCGCAAGTGAGAGTTTTGTAGTCATAAACATTTAAAAAAGGTTTGTCATGCTGTGTTCTATATATAAAAGTTCAAAGAAAGAAGGAACATACCTTTATATCCCTAAGAAGGATGATTTTTCACAAGTTCCTGACGCATTGATGCAAATGTTTGGTAAACCTAGCTTTGTAATGGTAATTAAAATGGATGGCCGTAAACTGGCTCAAGTGAACATCGAAAAAGTGAAAGAATCACTGAATACCGATGGTTTTTTTTTGCAAGTTCCGCCCCCACCAGTTAACGAACTTGAACGTCATAAAGAGCGTAAAGCTCAACAAAAAGTTCAAGACGAAGAGTGATAGCCACCTCAATTCAAGGAGGAGTGATCGTTGAGTAAATTTTCGAAAAGCATATTGGTTGTGTCGGCATTACTATTGGGTAATAGCTTGACCATAAGTTCCGTACAAGCTGAAGAACTGAGCTTCGAACAATATGTAGAAAAACTAAAGCAACAAGGCCGTGAAGAAGGCATTTCTGAAGCGATCATTGATGAAGCCTTTGATGGTGTCACGTTTAAGCCAAGAGCGGTGAAAGCCGACAAAAATCAACCTGAGAAGAAGCTGACTCTGGATGAATACATTCCACGAGCAGTACCAGATTGGAAAGTGAAGCAAGCCAGATCACTTTATAAGAAGCATTACACAGCGTTAAAGCGCATTGGTGATGAATATGGTGTTCAACCGAGATTCATTGTCGCGCTATGGGGCGTTGAGAGTAATTTTGGTAAGTTCACGGGTAATTACAGTGTTATTGATGCGCTAACGACCATGGCCTACGAAGGGCGCAGAGAAGCGTTTTTCCGTAGCGAAGTAATGGCGGCGTTGAAGATTCTTTATCAAGGCCATATTGCACCAAAAGAGATGAAAGGCTCCTGGGCTGGTGCCATGGGTCAGCCTCAGTTTATGCCAAGCTCATTCTTAGCGTTTGCCGCTGATGGCAACGGTGATGGTAAGAAAGATATCTGGGGGACTGAAGAAGATGTGTTTGCTTCGGCAGCCAATTACCTCAGCCAATCCGGTTGGGATGATAAGTATACTTGGGGCCGCCAGGTTCACGTACCGTCAACCGTATCTATTGATTTTCAAGGCCGAACTGAAGACAAAGCGAAGTACTTAAAAGAGTGGTCTGAACTCGGTATTAAGCGTTATGACGATCGCCCACTGCCAACGCTTGATGAAGACATTAAAGCTTGGTTGATTATGCCTGACGACGAAGCGGGCCGTTCGTACCTCATTTACAACAACTACAATGTGTTAATGAAGTGGAACCGTTCTTACTACTTTGCTTTGGCAGTAAGCCATCTAGCTGACAGAATTAAGTTTGATTAATCGACTTAATTTGGTTAATAGCCCTAGGCCGCTTTGAATAGCATTTGGCCTACCATAGGCAGAACGAACTAAAGGACTCTTCGGAGTCCTTTTTGATTTTATATTTCAGAGATTTAAGAAGGTGGCCTTGTGCTTACAGATAGAGCTGCACAAATGGTGATATTCCATGCGTTAATTAAGTATGAAGGCTTTACCAATGCTGCAAAAAGCTTGAACGTTTCCGTGTCTCACATCAGTAAGCAAGTTGCTTTGCTTGAAGACTCAATCGGCATCAAGTTGGTACAACGAACCACACGTAGCCTAACGCTAACCGAAGCGGGGGAGGTGTTCTATCAGCATTGTGAGCAACTGTTTAACACGGTAAAAGCAGCACAAATGGATATGGACAGCCAGCGTGAGGATATCTCTGGAATATTGCGCGTGGGGTTGTCGCAGTCATTTGGTACCTTGCACATCATTCCGGCGATTGATCAGCTCAGACAGCTTTATCCTCAGCTGAGAATCGAGGTGCACTTGTTCGACTACAAGGTGGACATGATTGAAGAGCGTTTGGACCTTTGGATTACCAACAATGAAGACCTACCAGAAGGTTACATTGCGCAGCGCCTAGCAGACAGTCAGTTCGTGGTGGCAGCATCGCCTGATTATCTGATTAAGGCAGGGACTCCTCATACACCTTCTGATTTGATTGACCATAACTGTCTTATCTATCGCAGCCGAGAACGAGATTACACATCGTGGGCCTTTGATAACGGACAAGAGAACCTTAGCGTTAAAGTTGCTGGTGATTACTCGGTAGATTTAGCCGAGGCTGTACGAGACGCAGCGGTAGCTGGGTGGGGCGTTGCTTATCTGGCAACCTACTTAGTCAAAGAAGAGTTTCGAACCGGTAAGCTAATCCAAGTATTACCAGAATGGCGAGCGAGTCAGTTGATGCCATTTTATGCCGTGTATCCGAGCCGAAAGAATATGCCGAAGAAGCTTTCAGCTGTAATTGAGTTCATCAAAGATCATATTGGATCACCGACGTACTGGGACAAAAACCTCAAAACTTGCGTTGAACTGCATCACTAACTGTTTCCTAATTTATAAATATAATTTCCATATGGAAAAAGTATGCTTTTTAGTCAATGCTAATTATTAAAATTCAATGACTTAATTCTATTCATAGTTAAATGGTGATTACCCCAACATCACGTTAACAACCTCAGCTTGCCGCAAACGATTTCCTCTATAGAATGCGTCGCCTTTCCTACCTACAACTTTTAGGTTGACGCACATGGCTTCCCTACTTGGAATTATCACTATTTTAGTTGCCGCTTGGTTACTATCTACGGACAGAAAAAATATTCCACTAAGAACAGTCTCTTTGGCTTTCTTATTACAAATCTCATTCGCGCTATTGGTTCTGTATGTACCAATGGGTAAAGAAGCGTTGAATGCAGCCACGGGTGCGGTATCTAGCTTGATCAACTACGGTCAAGAGGGGATTAATTTCCTATTTGGTGGCCTAACAAATAACGGATTTGTTTTCGCGATTAATGTTCTAGGTATCATTATCTTTTTCTCTGCACTGATCTCTGGTTTGTACCACATTGGTTTTATGCCAAAGGTGATCAACCTTATTGGTGGTGCGCTGCAGAAGTTCCTGGGTACAGGCCGTGCGGAGTCACTGTCTG
Organism: Vibrio sp. 5S239; assembly: GCF_041439575.1. Classification (NCBI taxonomy): domain Bacteria; kingdom Pseudomonadati; phylum Pseudomonadota; class Gammaproteobacteria; order Vibrionales; family Vibrionaceae; genus Vibrio; species Vibrio sp. 5S239. The sequence goes on from NZ_JBGOOM010000015.1 coordinate 85,326, forward strand.
CAACGGCGAACATCTTTGTTGGCATGATTGAAGCGCCATTGGTGGTTAAGCCTTACTTGAAGCACATGACTGATTCGCAGCTGTTTGCCGTGATGGTATGTGGTTTGGCCTCTGTTGCTGGTGGCACGCTAGTGGGTTATGCATCGCTTGGTGTAGACCTTAACTACTTGATCGCTGCGGCATTCATGTCGGCGCCTGCTGGCCTGTTAATGGCTAAAATCTTAGTACCTGGTAGTCCAGATGACGCTCAAGAAAATATTGAATCTGATGTAGAAATTCCACGAGCAACAAACGTTGTTGAGGCAATGGCTGATGGGGCTATGTCTGGACTTCGTATTGCCGTTGCTGTGGGTGCAACACTTCTTGCTTTTATCAGTGTGATTGCAATGCTGAATGGCTTACTAGGTATCGTTGGCGGTTGGTTTGGCGTAAACCTAAGCTTCGAACTTATCCTAGGTTATGTGTTCGCCCCCGTTGCATGGCTGATAGGTGTACCGTGGTCTGAGGCTGTTGTTGCAGGTTCATTGATCGGTAACAAGATTGTCGTGAACGAGTTCGTGGCTTTCATCCAACTAATGGACGCTAAAGAGGCACTGAGTGAGCACTCGCAAGCGATCGTAACTTTCGCTCTATGTGGCTTTGCTAACATCTCTACCATGGCGATTCTGATCGGTGGTTTGGGCAGCTTAGTTCCAGAGCGTCGCTCTTTTATCTCACAATATGGCTTCAAAGCAATTTGTGCTGGTGTGTTTGCTAACTTAATGAGTGCCGCTATTGCTGGTGTGGTACTTTCGCTTTAACAGCGGCATCTTAAGTTACTTATACTTCTCGTTTTGTAATGGGGAATCATCAAAAAAGCCGCAACGTGATGAACGTTGCGGCTTTCTAATTCTGTTTATACCGTCATTCGCAGATTACTTCGAGTGAAACTGCTCACACGCGATCATTGTGTTCTCGATTAGGCTCGCAACCGTCATTGGGCCTACCCCCCCCGGTACTGGGGTGATGAAGCTTGCGCTCTCTTTAGCTACATCGTATTCAACGTCACCCACTAGCTTGCCAGATTCTAAACGGTTGATACCAACATCGACCACAACAGCCCCTTTCTTAATCCAAGCACCAGGAATGAAGTTTGGCTTACCAACGGCCACTACGACAACGTCTGCTTGACGTACGTGACCTTCAAGGTCTTTGGTGAAACGATGACAAGTCGTCGTCGTACAACCTGCTAGAAGCAGTTCTAGAGTCATTGGACGGCCTACAATGTTTGATGCGCCTACAACAACCGCGTGCTTACCACGTAAGTCGATGTTGTAGCGGTCAAGCAGCGTAATAATACCTTTTGGGGTACAAGAGCGAAGCTTAGGCATACGCTGAGCCAAACGACCCACATTGTATGGGTGGAAGCCATCCACGTCTTTCTCTGGTGTGATACGCTCAAGAATGTGAGTACTATCAATGCCAGCAGGTAGAGGCAGTTGAACCAGAATGCCATCGATTTCAGGGTCTTGGTTCAGTTGGTCTACCAGTGTTAACAATTCGTCTTCTGTCGCAGTGGCTGGCAAGTCGTAAGATTTAGATACGAAGCCAACTTCTTCACATGCTTTACGCTTACTTCCTACGTAAACCTGAGAAGCAGGGTCTTCACCCACTAAAACAACCGCTAGTCCCGGAGCGCGTAATCCAGCTTCCGTTCGAGCTTTTACACGTGCAGCAACTTCAGAGCGAACCGTTTGAGAAATTAGCTTTCCATCAATATTTTGAGCAGTCATGAATTTCCTTAGTATTGATATTCAAGATAGTGGCTGATGTTTTTGGCGCATTATTCCAGAAAATCTTTTTGATTACCATTAGGCAAACGATTGCTTTGGTCTAATTTCCAACACTTATATGTTTGTTGCCCTTTTTTTACCCACTTAGATCAGAATGTTACATAAAGCCGTTGCTTTACTGATTCGAATTCGTATAATTCGTTCCTGTAGCGCGCCCTTAGCTCAGCTGGATAGAGCACGTCCCTTCTAAGGATGTGGTCGAAGGTTCGAATCCTTCAGGGCGTGCCATTATTTAAAGAAACCCGATAGCTCTCCGAGTTGTCGGGTTTTTTGCATTTCAGAACGACTTAATATTTCAATACCGTGTTGTGTCTTTAGATGCCTTTGTATTTCAGCTTTTGCTAAACGGCAACGAGCTGTGGGGTATATCTAAGGCCTAGCATACTGCATCCATCTTCCAAGTAACGATCGGTCACTACGTCGAAACCGAACTTACCATAATAGTCTTTAAGGTGAGCTTGTGCCGAAATAAAAATTGAGCAATCAGGGTAAATCTTCCGAGTGGTATCAAAACTCACTTGCATGAGCTGGTTACCTATCTGTTTACCTCGGCATTCTTTCGCTACGATCACTCGCCCGATACAAACATCATCTGCATCAGAATCGAGCAGAGGGAGAACATCTACGGGGTATCCAAGCTTCTGAGCCATAATTCGACTGTAAGCCACTAGGTGTCCGTTCTCATAACCCATGATGTGATAGGTCTCTGGATGATTATCTTTGCCGTCTAGATCACTATAGGGTGTGTTCATATCCACGATAAAAATATCGACTCTTTGCTGTAAGAAATCATAGAGCTCTTGAACAGACAGCTCTGCAAATTTTTTAACTCTCCACTCGATCATCACTTTTCTCCTTATTATTTTGGGCTACAATATAGAGAGTATTCAAACCGAGTTCATTAACCTTTGTTAACTGGCCATGAAACTATTCAAAATCACCACTTTAAAGCGCCACTCATTTCCCCTCGTTATTCATTTCATTCGGCTTATGTAATAGAAAGTTAAAATTGTTCGTTTTTTGGGGTTTACATCATTTGGTAATAAAGACACTATGAATTCACGAAGAATAGACAAGTAAAGCTATTAGCCAGTCGGTTTAAGAATCAAACCTTCTGATTAATTGCTGATTTAGAGGAAGTAATGGCAGGAAACAGTATCGGACAACATTTCCGCGTGACCACGTTCGGAGAAAGTCACGGTATCGCACTAGGATGTATCGTAGATGGGTGCCCACCAGGATTGGAAATTACTGAAGCAGACCTTCAAAGAGATTTGGATCGTCGTCGCCCCGGTACTTCTCGCTATACAACGGCTCGCCGTGAAGCAGATGAAGTAAAGATTTTATCCGGTGTATTTGAAGGCCAAACTACGGGAACTTCTATTGGTCTATTGATTGAAAATACAGACCAACGCTCTAAAGACTATTCCGAAATTAAAGACAAGTTCCGTCCTGGGCACGCCGACTATACGTACCACCAAAAGTACGGTGTGCGTGATTACCGAGGTGGAGGTCGTTCTTCTGCTCGTGAAACCGCAATGCGTGTTGCCGCAGGTGCAATTGCGAAGAAATATCTTAAACAAGCATTTGGTGTTGAAATCCAAGCTTACCTTTCTCAAATGGGTGATATCTCAATTGATAAAGTGGATTGGAACGAGATTGAAAACAACGCTTTCTTTTGTCCAGATGCCGACAAAGTACCGGAATTTGATCAACTGATTCGTGACCTACTAAAAGAAGGCAACTCGATCGGTGCGAAGATTCAAGTGGTTGCGACTAAAGTGCCGGTGGGTCTTGGTGAGCCAATCTTTGATCGCTTAGATGCCGACATCGCGCACGCGCTAATGAGCATTAACGCTGTGAAAGGTGTTGAGATTGGCGATGGCTTTGATGTCGTTAATCAACGCGGTAGCGAACACCGTGATCCATTAACGCCAGAAGGCTTCACTAGCAACCATGCTGGCGGTATTTTAGGTGGTATCTCTACTGGCCAAGATATTGTGGCAAGCATTGCGCTTAAGCCAACATCAAGCATTACGGTACCGGGTGACACTATCACTAAAGATGGTGAAGCGACGCAGCTAATCACTAAAGGTCGTCACGATCCATGTGTTGGTATCCGTGCGGTGCCTATTGCAGAAGCAATGCTGGCTATCGTGCTGCTTGATCACTTGCTACGCCATCGTGGTCAGAACTTTGGTGTGACAACAGAAACGCCACAAATATAATTCTGTTTCTGTTCATTCAGAATAGAATTGATAGATACAAAAAAGGGTTGCTTCGTAATGAAGCAACCCTTTTTCACATTCGTTGGATTATTCATCCAGTTAGAGACCATCAATGAGCGCTATCAATACAAGGCTCTAAGCGATTAATGCACTGAACTTTCAGAATCAAGTTGGAACGACGGTAAGCGCCATTTGAATCTCACTGCAGCCATACGCAGCAAGTAACCAACCACAAGTGTGACGATCGTCGCGGTTACGTCGTTGATACCAAACTCAAGTAAACCTAAGTACAAACCTGAAGCGATAAGCGCGATAGAGGCATATAACTCCTCGTGCAGAACCAATGGTGTTTGGCGACAGATAAGGTCGCGTAGTAAACCACCAAAAACACCAGTCACTAAGGCAGACACCATACAAATCATTGGGTGCAGACCCATGGTCATCGCGACTTTAGTGCCAATGATACTGAATACAATTAGGCCTAGGGCATCCAAACGAATGAACAAGCCTTTTAGCTTGATGACCCACTTCGCCAGGCCTGTCGTGACGACGCCTGCGACACAAGTGATAGCCAAAAATTCTGGATTTTCAACCCAACCTAAAGGGTAATGGCCGAGTAGTATGTCTCGCACCGTACCACCGCCAATTGCCGTTGCACTCGCAACTAGCATTACACCAAACCAATCCATTTTTTGTTTACCAGCACTGAGAGCGCCGGTCATGGCTTCTGCCGTGATGCCAATGATATACAAAACACTTAGTAGCATTGCTGTAGCTCTATAATTTAGGTCTATAAATTCGAGTCTTATAGGCCTTAGGGATATAAAAATGAAGCGCGAGTGTAGTAGTAAAAATGCTTGTTGACGAATGAATATTTGTACCGTGAATGAGCATTTCAGATTAGTTCAAGTAATCTGTTGAACTAGCTTGAGGTTACCGACCTTGAAGATAAACAGGCGTGCAATCACGGGGCTTGCTTGAACGGGGAAAGTTACGCTTGATATGGGGTTTACCAAGGCACGAAAACAGAGCAAAATACGGGGGTTTATTTTATTCTAAGCCAGTTTTATGACGCACCAATACTCAGACCTTATCGATATTTTTAATCAGACCTTTTTTGAAAGCTTTAATACCAAATTAGAGCTAGGTGATGATGAGCCGATCTATTTGCCTGCTGATGAAACCATCCCACACCATCGAATTGTCTTTGCACGTGGTTTTTATGCTTCTGCTTTGCACGAAATTGCACACTGGTGTGTTGCTGGCCCTGAACGTCGATTGCTGGAAGATTTTGGCTATTGGTATGAACCTGATGGTCGAACGGAATCGGTTCAAGCTGAGTTTGAAAAAGTAGAAATTCGCCCACAAGCGTATGAATGGATCATTGCGATGAGCGCAGGCTTTCCTTTTAATGTCAGCTGTGACAATCTACACGGCGATTTTGAGCCAGATCGTTTGGCCTTTATGAATAAAGTACACAGCGAAGTCATGGGGATCTTCGAAGTTGGCCTTCCGCCTCGCGTAAAAATGCTCTCTGAAGCATTACGCAGCTTCTACGATGTAGAACCTTTATGTGCTAGCCAATTTATTGTGAAATAAGAGAATATTATGATTATCGAATTTGAAGAAAAACTACTTGAAGTAATTGATGCTCGCATTGAAAACGCATCAGAGGACGAACTGTTTGCCGGTGGTTACTTACGTGGTCATATTTCTCTTTCAGTGGCTTCATGTGAAGAAGAAGGCATTGAAGATGTGGCTGAAGTTAAAGCACGCATCGAGAAGAGCCTAGATGACGCTCGCTCTGAACTAACGCCCGCAGATCGCACTATTGTTAATGACCTTTGGGTTGAGCTGCAAAACCAAGCTTAATCGCTAACTATTTATCATTATCCGCTCAGTCCCTTCCTTTTCATTTTGCTGAGTCGTGAATTATTTGAGACTCATTCGAAATTTTTGAATGAGTCCGTTCAATCCTTGTGATGGTTCCATTTCCCGACTACGTTATTCTAAGCTCACTTAACGGAATTATAGAAAAGGTCACATCATGAAAGTTATCGCATTCGGCGCAAGCACAAGCTCTACCTCTATCAACAAAACTCTAGCAACTTACGCAGCTAACTTGATTGAAGGTGCTGAAGTAAAAGTCCTAAACATCAACGATTACAACGTTCCTATGTTCAGTGAAGACACTGAAAAAGAGATTGGCCAAGCGGAAGGTGCTCAAGCATTCTTGCGTGATTTAGCAGAAGCGGATGCGTTTGTTATCTCTTTTGCCGAACATAACGGTCACTACCCAGCGGCATATAAAAACCTATTTGATTGGGCAACACGTATTGAGCGTTCAGTGTTTGGCGAGAAGCCAGCGGTTTATCTAGCAACTTCTCCTGGCCCTGGTGGCGCTCAAACGGTACTTGGTTCTGCAACGGGGTCTGCATCATTCTTTGGCGGCAACGTTAAGGCTTCACTTTCAGTGCCAAATTTCTACGATAACTTTGACTTTGAGTCGGGTGCTATCAGCAACGAAGAGATTGCTCAGCAGATCAAAGACGCGGTTGCTAAGCTGTAAATACTGCTCTGTTTAGAACATCAGTTTAGATCAACAAGAACAACAAAAAGCCCGAGTGACATAATGTCGCTCGGGCTTTTTAGCTTTTAGTTTCAGGTGTTTCAGATGTTCAGAATAGTTGAACTAGAAACTATGGGTTTGTTCTAGAGTGTTTGTCTGCAACCCAACCAGCGGTTAATGCCTTACCTTTACGCAGCCTGCGCACCCACATTCTACTTGGGTGAATCGCCTCAAGCACATCAACCGGTAAAGGTAGCGGATCGCCACATATTTGTGATGCTAACACTTCGGCCAGCAATGGAGCAGAGCTTAAGCCGCGCGAACCCAGCCCGATAAAGCAGTACAGGTTAGGGAAGCTTGCTACCGTTTGAACACCATCAACCGAGTGGCGCTGTGGGTTAAAGTTGTGCAGATCTTGGTACTGAGCTTTGATTGATTCAAAATCACCAACATTTCCGACAAATGGTAAGTGATCACGGCTTACGCTTCGGATACCTTGACGCGCTAGGTTGTCACTGGTATCGACATCTTTTGTCCACGCTTGGTCTGGCAACGACCCGTTCAGGCGATCGCCATTATGCTGTTGAACATCAATATCAAACTCTTGGTCGATATTGGTTTTGTCGTAGTTCGCACCAATACAGTGATGACCATTGTTTGGATTCTGCGGCGTCAGATAGCCATCAAAGCACAAAACCGTTTTTAGCTTAGCTAAGTTTTCTGTAGTCGGAATATGGCTTACTTGGCCTTTAACCGGAGTCAGTGGTACTGGCTGAGTTTGTTTAAACTGAGTGAACTTGTGTCCGTTCGCGACAACCACTTGATCGTGCTTGGTTTGAATCTCACCTTGAGGTGTCTCAATCGTCAGCAACCATTGTTGCTCTGCTTCTAACCATTCAAGTTGAGTCACTTCATGTTGATAGTGTGCGCTCACTTGGTTTGTCTCTTTTAACTTACCAATCAAACCTTGAGTAAGCTGAAGAGGGCTTAGCCACCCACCCAATGGAAAGTAAACACTCTCTTTATCAACCGGTAAGCCAATCTTTTCATTCGCTTGTTCTGGCGATAAACGCTGAATGAGATCTGTATGGAAATTACCTTCCAACATACGGTTGAGCTTTTTGGTTGAGCCTTCATCCCACATCAAAATGTTCACGCCACACCAGCTGTGGTCAAATTGAATAGATTGCGCCGCCTGATTGATGAACTGGCGAGCAAACAGTAACCCTGGGCCAAACACGCGAGACACGTTCGAGGTCGCTTCACTCAATAACGGGTAAATCGCACCTTGATTATTGCCAGAGGCATTACCCGCTGCTTGTGGGTGCTCACAATAAAGAGTGATGTTTTTACCACGACGGCTTAGCGTTTTGGCTAATGCAGCACTGGCGACACCACCACCAATGATCGCAATGTCTTGTGATTCACTGTGTTGAGCGAGGCCATACCAAGGTTTGATGTTGGTGTGAGCGTACTTCTCGCCAAGTCGGCCGGCAATCATTTCTCGCTTAGTACCAAAGCCTTTGACCTTTTTCATTTCAAAGCCAGCTTCAATTAAGCCACGGCGAACAAAGCCAGCAGCGGTGAAGGTCGCACAGCTACAATCTTGCTTAGCCAGCTTGGCCATGCCGTTGAACAGGTTTTGATTCCACATCTCTGGATTTTTGCTCGGGGCAAACCCATCTAGGAACCAAGCATCAACCAAGCCTTCTCGTGGGGTTGGTACGTTAGGTATGCAATCTTTGATATCACCAAACCATAGATCAAGCGTGATAGCGCCATCACCCAACACAATACGGTGACATTCAGGTATGGCAATCGGATAGTGTTCTTGGAGTTGCGTCGCATACTCGGCTAATTCTGGCCACGATTGGTGCGCTTTGATCAGGTCCTCTTTGTTTAAAGGATATTTTTCAAAACTGATGAAATGTAACTCTTTGGTAATAGCTTGTGGGTTATCTTTAAGGAAAGTATCGAACCACTGCCACACAGCAAGAAAGTTTAAACCTGTACCAAAGCCGGTTTCAGCAATCACAAAACGACGTTGTTGATGTTCAAGCCAACGCTCTGGAAGGTGGTTTTGCTTTAAAAAGACGTAGCGAGTTTCTTCTAAACCGTTAACATTGGAGAAGTAAACGTCGTCAAATTGGTCTGAAACTGGTGTGCCAGATTCATTCCATTCCAGTTCTGCATTAGTAATTGAAGTCATAAAATCTATCATTTTGTGATTTGAAGCGATATGTTGGTAGGGATTGTACGAATTTCTAGGAAAGCTGACCACTTTTGTTAGGCTTCTTAGTTATCATCTAGCTGAATTTAGAATTATAGGAATGTCACATGAAACGAGTCGTAATCACCGGTATGGGTATTGTTTCAAGTATCGGTAACAACGTCGAAGAAGTTTTAGCATCACTGAAAGAGGGTAAATCTGGTATTACCGCTTCAGAGCAGTTCAAGGAAAATGGCTTGCGCTCTCAAGTATGGGGTAACCTAAAAATGAACCCTGCTGACCATATCGATCGCAAAAAAATGCGCTTTATGGGTGATGCAGCGGCATTCGCTTATCTTTCAATGGAGCAAGCAATTGCTGATTCTGGTTTAACTGAAGATCAAGTATCTAATGACCGCACGGGTATCGTTGCGGGTTCAGGCGGTGCTTCATCTCTAAACCAAGTTAACGCTGTAGACATCATCCGTGAAAAAGGCGTTAAGCGCGTTGGTCCATACATGGTGCCACGTACAATGGCTTCTACGGTTTCTGCTTGTCTAGCAACTCCTTTCAAAATCCGTGGTGTGAACTACTCTATGAGTTCTGCATGTGCGACATCTGCACACTGTATTGGTCACGCAATGGAGCTTATCCAACTTGGTAAGCAAGACGTTGTATTCGCTGGTGGCGGTGAAGAACTGGATTGGTCTCTGACTATGATGTTCGACGCAATGGGTGCACTTTCTACTAAGTACAACGACACGCCAGAATTGGCTTCTCGTACCTACGATGCAGACCGTGATGGTTTCGTTATCTCTGGTGGCGGCGGCATGCTAGTTATCGAAGAACTTGAGCACGCTGTTGCTCGTGGCGCGAAAATTTACGGCGAGATCGTAGGTTACGGTGCAACTTCAGATGGCTACGACATGGTTGCTCCTTCTGGTGAAGGGGCGGTTCGTTGTATGAAGATGGCAATGCAAAACGTTGATGGTGTGGACTACGTGAACACTCATGGTACTTCAACTCCTGTTGGTGACGTTAAAGAACTTGGCGCAATCCAAGAAGTCTTTGGCGGTAACAGCCCAGCAATCTCAGCAACTAAAGCGATGACAGGTCACGCTCTAGGTGCTGCTGGCGTACACGAAGCTATTTACTCAACGCTAATGCTAGATAATGGCTTTATTGCTCCAAGCATTAACGTTGTAAACTTAGACGAAGCAGGTAAAGGCCTAGACATCGTAACGGAAGCTCGTGAACAAGAGCTAACGACGGTTATGTCTAATAGCTTTGGTTTCGGCGGTACTAACGCAACGCTAGTAATCAAAAAGTATCAAGCTTAACTTAGGCTTGAGTTAGAGAGACAAGGTTAATCGTAAAAGTGGGCTAGTGCAGACTCAACACGCGCAGGTTTTCTAATAATAACGGCTATCAGAAGCTTGTTTAGATATAGGTTTTTAAGCGTGGTTTTTGAAACTTGTTTTTTTAACATGGTTTTTAAAATCTGGGTTTAGAAATTGAAAGGTTTCCAGAGCTTGATCAGTAGTGACTTAGTTAGTACTGGTTGAACAGACGCAAGACTCTGTCTCCTGGAGAGCGAGATAGGATCCTTTTGTTCTGGATGTTTGCCCGATTGTTTATTCAATCGGGCATTTTTCGTTTTGACCTTGGATATACTCAATTCCTGTTCTTGTTTGTGAAGGCTAGGGAATTCAGCCCTTTATTTATAATGTATTCCAATTGCGACTCGACACCGTGTGTGGAATTTTGCACAATCATTTCAATTCACATTTAAGGTCGACAGACCCCAACGAAAGTACCTTCCCAATGAAAATCTTAATCGATGAAAATATGCCTTATGCTGAAGCGCTTTTTAGCCAGCTAGGTGAAGTGACAATGAAGTCCGGTCGAACGCTAACCGCTGACGATCTTGTTGACGTAGATGCTCTGATGATTCGCTCGGTGACTAAAGTCAATGAAGCGCTGCTCAGCAAAGCGAACAAGCTTAAGTTTGTTGGAACCGCAACAGCTGGTATGGATCACGTTGACCAAGAATTGATGAAAGAGCGTGGCATTTTCTTCACCGCGGCGCCTGGCTGTAACAAGGTGGGTGTAGCGGAGTATGCCTTCAGCGCGATGATGGTGCTTGCTCAACAACAAGGTTTTTCTGTTTTCGACAAAACGGTCGGTATTATTGGTTGTGGTCAAGTGGGCAGCTACTTAGCGAAATGCCTAGAAGGCATTGGTATTAAAGTGCTGCTCAACGATCCTCTTAAGCAACTGGAGGGTGACACTCGTGAATTTACCGACCTTGAAACGTTATTAGAGCAATCTGATGTGATCACGTTACATACGCCTATCACCAAGACGGGCGAGTTTCCAACGCACCATATGATCAATGAGCAAGTGCTAAACAACTTCCGCGCCGATCAAATCCTGATTAATGCTGCGCGCGGCCCAGTCGTTGATAACCAAGCACTAAAAGCTCGCCTGCTAAAAGCTGACGGTTTTACTGCCGTTCTTGATGTATTTGAGTTTGAACCTGAAGTCGACATGGAATTGCTTCCACTGCTTGCTTTCGCAACGCCTCACGTAGCGGGCTACGGTTTAGAGGGCAAAGCGCGCGGTACGACCATGATCTTTAACAGCTATTGTGAGTTTTTGGGTGCGGAACAACGTGCTTATGCAAGCGATCTTCTACCGACAGCCCCAGTGCCTCAAATGAAATTAGATAGGGCTTGGGATGAAGCAACACTGCACAATTTGACTCAGTTGATCTATGATGTGCGCAAAGACGACGCCTTATTCCGTCGCAATATCTCTACGCCGGGTTCTTTTGACAAGATGCGTAAAGAATATTGGGACCGTAGAGAGTACAGTGCTGTCGAGTTAACGGGCGACGAATCTTGTAATTTAACGCCGTTATCTAAACTCGGTTTTATGGTAAAACCAACTTTATAAAAGAGAGAAACAATGAGCCAAGAATTTAATATTGCTATTTTAGGTGCGACTGGTGCGGTTGGTGAAACCATTCTTGAAGTACTTAAAGAGCGTAAATTCCCTGTCGGTGAAATGCACTTACTAGCAAGTGAACGTAGTGAAGGCAAAACTTCCCGTTTTAACGGCAAAACAATACAAGTACAAAACGTAGAAGACTTTGATTGGTCTCAAGTACATATTGCGTTTTTCTCTGCAGGTAGCGAACTTTCAGAGCGTTGGGCTCCAATCGCTGCGGATGAAGGTGTGGTTGTTATCGATAACACATCACGTTTCCGCTACGAATACGATGTTCCTCTGGTGGTACCAGAAGTAAACCCTGAAGCGATTGCTGAGTTCCGAAACCGTAACATAATTGCAAACCCTAACTGTTCTACTATCCAAATGGTTGTAGCACTTAAACCAATTCACGATGAAGTGGGCCTTGAGCGTATTAACGTTTCAACTTACCAATCTGTATCTGGTGCGGGGAAGCCGGGGATCGATGAGCTAGCGGGTCAAACGGCTAAGCTTCTTAACGGCATGCCAGCGGACAAGTCAGCGTTCTCACAGCAGATCGCCTTCAACTGTATTCCTCAAATCGATGAATTTACAGAGAACGGCTACACGCGTGAAGAGATGAAGATGGTTTGGGAAACTCAAAAAATTTTTGCTGACTCTTCAATCACGGTGAACCCTACGTGCGTTCGCGTACCTGTATTCTACGGTCACGCTGAATCTCTACATATTGAAACTCGCGCTCCAATCGCTGCAGAGCAAGTGGTTCAGCTTCTTGAGAACACAGAAGGAGTTGAAGTATTTCAAGCGTTAGACTTCCCAACTCAAGTTCGTGATGCGGGTGGTAAAGATCACGTAATGGTTGGCCGTATTCGCAACGACATCAGCCATCACAGCGGTGTAAACATGTGGGTGGTTGCTGATAACGTTCGTAAAGGCGCAGCGACAAACGCAGTGCAAATCGCTGAAGTTCTGATTCGCGATTACTTCTAAGTTTCATTGCTTTGATAAATAAGCCTCACTCTTTAGTGGGGCTTTTTTAATCAATTGAAAATATTGTTAGGAAAATTGTGTGAAATTGCTGCGAATATTGTTGTCGTAACACATTTTTTGTCTTCGTCTCTATAGTTTTATGTCATTTATCCGATATATTTAATAGTTCATCACTTTATCCGAATTTAAGCACCTAGCTGAGCACTTTATGTTTCAAATTTTTAAGCCTTGGTTAATGCCTTTGGCCGTTATCATTGCGACTCAGATTCCCGTTGTTCGTGCAGATTCCATTCGAGTTGTAGGGCCTAATGGCCAGATACAATCAGCGCCTACTTTTTCCGAACCTCTGCAAAGAGTGCAGCCGCTTAGCGCCTCCAATGGTACTAGTGAGCCCTCACGTTTCTATGGTCCAACTCGTGGTTCAGAGACGCTGTGGTCTATCGCCTCAAAATTACGTCCGGATAACTCCGTGTCAGTCCAACAAACCCTGTTGGCGATTTATCGCTTAAACCCTCAAGCATTTGAAAACCAGAATATCCATAGCCTGTTGCCTGCGAGCAACTTACGAGTGCCTTCTTTAGAGCAAGCTCGTGCCAGCTCAATGCAGCAAGCTGTTAACATCATGACTTCGCACCTTGCCAAGCTTGATGCTCCAGTGGCTAAGCCTGTCGCGCCAAAAACAAAACCAGCGCCAGTGCCAACTCGACCTGATGTAAGTGATAAAAGTGCGGCTTCAGCAAAGCAATTAAGTACAGCTAAAGCGTCTACAAATCCATCTTCTCCAACTGATTCAACGTCTCCAACCAAGGAGATGAACGAATTAGAAAAGACATTAAAACTTTCAGAAACAGAGTTACTGTCATTGGAAGAGAAAAATCATCAGCTTCGTTTAATGCTGTCGAACGTGCAGTCTGAAGTGGATGTGCTTAAAACGGAACTAAGCGACGAAGACCGTATCCGCAGCGAAGTTGAGAAGCTGCTTGCTGAAGAGCGTAAAAAGAACGCCGAAATCGAAAAAATGGCACCGACTGCTACAGAACAGTTGTTATCTAATGGCTGGCTAGTGGCAGCACTTGCGAGTATTCCAGGCCTTTTACTTGGCCTTATTATTGTGATGCTGTTGGGACGCCGATCTAAAAACGATGAACAGCAGCAAACGACGCAAGAACAACCTATTCAACCTGAACCAAGCAGTGTGGCTCCTATCTCTTTAGGCGAAGAGATGAGCGATCTTGATAATGAGCTGTCTTTGGATGATGAACTTTTTGATACTGAAGACGACGCTACCAAGCTATTTGACGATCAAGCATTGGCTGAAGAAGACGATGTATTTGCAGGCTTAGATGAATCCGATCTTGATTTTAATCTTGATGGTGAAGACGATGACCCGTTTGCAAGTATCGGTGAAAACGGTGATTTAGACACCAACTTCGACGATCTGGACTTAGACAGTAACACCGGCATCAGTGTTAATGGTGAAGAAAAGGCGCTTGGTCTGGAAGAAATGGAACGCGCTCTGGATAAAACAGCGGAAAGTTCTCTTGATTCTGATGACGAGGACTTTGACCTTGCGGATGATAACGCGATGTCTGCTGATGAGGTTGAATCCCTACTATCTCAAGAGTCTGAGACTGAAGACTTAGGAGCGAATGAGCTAGATCAGTCTCTATTAGATGATCTGTTCGCGCTTGATGACGAAGACGATGGTAGTTTCGATATCGATGCTTTGATTTCGGAAGAGCAAAGTGACTCGCCTTCTAATAACAGCACCCCAGCAACCGATGATTTTGACATTGATGCGCTTATTTCAGAGCAACAGAGCGATGCCAAGCCTGCTGACTTGAGCAATGACGAGTTCGATATCGATACTTTGATTTCCGAACAGCAAACCGCTGAACCTTCGGCTCCTAGTGTCGAAGAGGATATTGATGATATTTTTGCTCAGGTTGCCGCTCAGAAAGGTGAAACGAATGCTCCCTCTAACCTTGATAATGACGATGAGGTTGCCGCTAACCTAAGCAGTGGTTTGGCGTCTGATGATGATATCGAAAACATCCTATCTCAGTTTGATAAGCCAATTGAAGATGAAGAAGCTCAAGACAGCGTTGATCTGCTCGATGAGCAATTGGCAGGTGATGACGTAGATCTAAGTAATTCGACCGATCTTCTTGATGAAATGTTGGAAGGTGAATCGGATGATGAGTCTGAAAGCGAACCTTTAGGGTTTGACGCTTTGTCTGAACTTGAAGAGCTTTCTGGCATATCGGCGGACGATGACCTAAACATTGCGGAAGATAGCACGGAAACCTTAGATGAGCTGATCGGTGATTCTGACGGTGATGACTTCGAACTCGATGCAGATAGCACTGATTTGCTTGATGATTTCCTTGATAGCGAATTGCTAGCCGATGATGCATCAACAGATGAAGCGGGCGAGAAGGAGACTGAATCTTTAGATCCGTTTGATGATCTACTAACAAGCGGTATTGAAGGTGAATTAGCATCGGAAGAGCAAGCGTTTGATAAAGAACTAGAGGCGGCCTTTGACTTTGACAAAGCCAATGAGGAGCCGATCAAAGGGTCAAGCGTTGAGACGACTCAGTCAACATCGGAGCCTTCTGAAGTTGAGCCAGCGCAAGCTGCTGAGGTGAGTGAAACATCACAACCTGAACCAGTTAGTGATGAGCCGTTAGATTTGGAACCGACGCAAGCCAGCTCAGAACTTGAGCCAGAGAGCGATGATGTTACGCCACAAAACGATGAAGCCTTTAATCGTGATGACTTCATCGATGATCTCTTTGGTGTAGCGCCAGCAACAGATGCTCTGCTTGATGATTCATTAGAAACCACAGACGAAGCGTTGATTGATGAGTTAATGACGCCTGATGACAGTGGCATGTTGGAAGCGAATGAAGCGCAAGTTGAAGAGTCAATCGAACAGGTTTCTGAACGAGATCAAACTCCAAGTTCGGATATTCAAGAAGCACTTCCGGAAGATACCGCATCGCCTGTTGAAGAAAATGACGAACTGGATATTGAGTCGCTGTTATCTGAAAATTCTGATGTTGAAGAACCCGCTTTCACTGAATTAGAGCAAGAAGCGCTTGAGCCGGAAGCAACAGATACACAAGACAGTCACGAAGAAATCGCGCCTAGCTCTGAAAACCAAACTTCACCATCGTCACTGGGTGATGTCTCAGAAGACGAAGAAGAGACGGTTGAAGATTGGTTAGCAGAATCGATCGACGATGTTGAGTCGCCATCGAACATCGACTCTGATTTTGACTTTGAACCGAAAATTCAAGGTAGCGATGAATTTGAGGATGTTGTTGAATCCTTGCCAGAGCCAGAGCCAGAGCCAGAGCCAGAGCCAGAGCCAGAGCCAGAGCCAGAG